>DATJAA010000099.1:0-2656 GCA_035516815.1 Acidimicrobiia bacterium
AGTACGACCCCGACGCGCACGTGCACCTGTGCACGGGTCCGCTCTACCACGCGGCGCCGCTCGCGTTCTCGTGGTCGGCGCCGGCCGCGCTCGGTGTGCCGATCGTGATGATGGACGGCTGGTCGGCGGAGGAGACCCTGCGGCTGATCGAGCAGCATCGGGTCACGCACACGCACATGGTGCCGACCATGTTCCACCGCTTGCTCTCGCTACCCGACGACGTGAAGTGCGCGTACGACCTCTCGTCGCTGCGGTTCATCCTGCACGGCGCGGCGCCCTGCCCGGTCGCGGTGAAGCAGGGGATGATGGATTGGCTCGGTCCGATCGTCTGGGAGTACTACGCCGCGACGGAGGGCTCGGGGACGCTCGTGAGCCCGCACACCTGGCTGCGGCGGCCGGGCACGGTCGGGAAGGTCGACCCGCCCGACCACGTGCGCATCCTCGACGCCCAGGGACGCGACGCCGAGCGCGGCGAGATCGGGACGGTGTACCTCAAGGCGCCTGCTGCCGGGGGTGCGCGGTTCGAGTACTACAAGGCCCCCGAGAAGACCGCGGGCGCGTACGACGGCGACTACTTCACGCTGGGCGACGTCGGCTACGTCGACGGCGACGGCTACCTGTTCCTCACCGATCGCAGCGCTCATCTCATCATCAGCGGGGGCGTCAACATCTATCCGGCCGAGGTCGAGGCTGTGTTGCTCGGCCATCCGGCGGTCGGCGATGCCGGTGTCGTCGGCCAGCCCGACGACGAGTGGGGCGAGATCGTCGTCGCGGCGGTGGAGCCGCAACCTGGCATCGCGCCGAGCGACGCCCTCGGCTCCGAGCTCGTCGAGTGGTGCCGGGAGCGCATCGCGCACTACAAGTGTCCCCGGCGCGTCGTCTTCGTCGAGGCTCTGCCCCGGCACGACAACGGCAAGCTCTACAAGCAGCAGCTGCGCGAGCAGCTCCGGGAAGTCGGCTAACGGATGGGAACCAACTGATGGGAATTTGTGACGGCCGCGTCGTCATCGTGACGGGTTCGGGACGTGGCATCGGCCGCGAGCACGCGCTTGCCTACGCGCGCGAAGGCGCCAAAGTCGTGGTCAACGACCTCGGCGGCGACATGCACGGCGAAGGTGGCTCGCTGAGCCCCGCGATGGAAGTCGTCGAGGAGATCAAGGCGATGGGAGGCGACGCCGTCGCCGACGGCGAGAACGTCGCCGACTTCGCCGGCGCCGGCCGGCTCGTGCAGCGCGCGATCGACACGTTCGGGCACGTCGACACGCTCGTCAACAACGCCGGCATCCTGCGCGACCGCATGCTCGCCAACATGGAAGAGAGCGAGTGGGATGCAGTCATCGCGGTCCACTTGAAGGGCGCCTTCTCTCCGACCCGCCACGCCGCCGCGTACTGGCGCGACCAGGCGAAGGCCGGAACGCCGATCAAAGCGCGCGTGGTGAACACGTCGTCGCCGTCGGGAATCTTCGGGAACGCGGGCCAGACGAACTACGGCGCGGCGAAAGCCGGCATCGCCGCGTTCACGATCATCTGTGGTCTCGAGCTCGGCCGGTATGGCGTGTGCACCAACGCGATCGCGCCGGTCGCCCGCACGCGGATGACCGAGAATCTCGGCTTCGGCAACATCCCGGAAGCCGGCGCATGGGATGCGCTCGACCCGGCCAACATCTCGCCACTCGTCGTATGGCTCGGCTCCAACGATAATGAAGACGTGAGCGGACGTGTTTTCCTGGTCGACGGCGACCGCGTGTCGGTGGCCGAGGGCTGGCGTCGCGGCCCGACCGCGACGAACAACAAGATGCGGTGGGAGCCGTCGCAGCTCACGAAGATCGTTCCCGATCTGGTCGCGAAGGCTGCCGAACCGTCCAACATGCTTTCCTGAACGAGAGAATCCGAGGAGCAACACCATGCCGATGAACCTGGAAGCCGTGGGCGCGGTCTCGAATCCCAACCGCATCTCGTGGACCTCGAAGGACGCCCTGCTGTACGCGCTCGGGACGGGCGCGGGTCAGGTCGACCCGACCGGATTCGAGCTCGAGTTCACCACCGAGAACTCGCAGAACGTGGAGCAGAAGGTGCTACCGACGATGCCCGTGGTACTCGGCATGGGCGGCGGTCCCGGCCTGCCGAGCTGGGGCGAGTTCGACTTCCGTATGTTGTTGCACGGTGAGCAGGGCGTGACCGTGCACGGTCCGATCCCGGCCGACGGCGAGGTCGACACGATCACGAAGATCGTGGGCATATACGACAAGGGCAAGGCGGCGGTGGTGCGGCTCGAGTCGGAGTCGACCTACGTCGGCAACGGCCGGCCCGCGTTCACGACGCGCTTCGCCGCGTTCATCCGCGGCGAGGGTGGCTTCGGCGAGAGCCGCGGGCCCGAGATCGCCGATCCGCCGAAGATGCCCGATCGCAAGGCCGATCACGAAGTCACGTACGCGACCCGGCCCGACCAGGCGCTGCTGTACCGCCTTTCCGGCGACCGCAACCCGCTGCACTCCGATCCTTCGATCGCGAAGTTCGCGGGCTTCGACCGGCCCATCCTGCACGGTCTCTGCACGTACGGCGTCACTGGCCGCGCCCTCCTCCACGAGTTGTGCGGCTCCGACGTGGCGAAGTTCGGGAGCATGGATGCGCGATTCTCGAAGCCGGTGTACCCGGG
>DATJAA010000100.1:0-7955 GCA_035516815.1 Acidimicrobiia bacterium
TTGAACCTCGCGAGCTGCCCACGGCAATGGGCGACGAGCTCGTCGGCGGTCACCGTCGCGCCGTCGCGCCGCGCGACGTACGCGACCGGCACTTCGCCCCAGCGCGCGTCGGGCCGGCCGACGACCGCGACCTCCAGCACCGCGTCGTGCTCGTAGATGACGCGCTCCACCTCCGAGCCCGCGATGTTCTCGCCGCCCGACACGATCATGTCCTTGAGGCGATCGACGATGTAGAGGTAGCCGTCCTCGTCGCGCACGCCGATGTCGCCGGTATGGAACCACCCGCCCGCGAACGCGGTGTTCGTCGCCTCCTGATCGCGCCAGTAGCCCTTGAACACCTTCGGGCCGCGCAGCACGACCTCGCCGCGTTCGCCCGGGGGCATCGAGGTTCCGCCTTCGTCCCAGACGTCGAGCTCGAGGTACAGGCAGGGCCGGCCGACACTTCCGAGCTTTGCGACCGTGCTCTCCCGGTCGAGGAAGGTGTCGCCCGACACCGTCTCGGTCAGGCCGTAGGCATCCGCGAACCATGCCGACGGAAAGGCTCGGCGCAGGCGCTCGATGTACGGAATCGGCATCTTCTCCCCACCGGCGATGAGCACGCGAACGGACGAGAGATCACGCGTCTCGACTCCCGGCAGGTCGAGAATCGCCCGCACCATCGCGGGCGCGGTCCATACGCACGTCACCCGTGAGCGCTCGATCTCGTCCACGACGCGCGCCGCCTCGAACGCACGATGGATGATCGTCGTGGCGCCCACCGCGATCATCGTGGTGGTGACGAGGTCGAGCGCCCCGACGTGATACAGCGGCCCGCACGCGAGACCGATGTCGGCGTCGGTGAAACCGAACTCGACGATGTGTGCGTAGTTCTTCCACGCCAGGTTGGCATGCGTGATCATGACGCCCTTCGGGCGCCCGGTGGTGCCGGATGTGTACATCAGCCGGTGGATGTCATCGCGGCCGACGTGTGCAGGCGCGCGGCGAGGGGACTCCGCCGGGAGGTCGGAGAACCGCTCCCAGCCTGCGTGGCTGTCGGTCGAGGTGCACACGCGGACGAGGCCACCTCCGAGCCCATTCGTTGCTTCGTTTGCGAGGTCGATGCACGCGTCGTCGCAGACGAGCAGGCGCGCACCGGAATGGTCGAGGATGAACCGCAACTCTGCGGCCGCGAGCCGCCAGTTGACCGGCATCGCGATCGCGCCGAGATGGTTGGCGGCGAAGATCGTTGCCAGGAACTCGATGCTGTTGTACGAGAGCAACCCGACGACATCGCCGGCGCCGACCCCGCGCACATGAAGCCCGCCCGCGAGTGAGGCGGCCCAGTCGGCCATACCCCGATACGTGACGACATCGTCGCCGAACACGGCGAGGGGCTTGTCCGGCGTGCGTCTCGCGTGGTGCTCGAGCACCCCGAGCCAGCTCATGTTCGAATCCATTGAGACCCCTACGGTGCCGCGTAGCCGCCGTCGACCACGATCGCCGAGCCGGTCGTCCAGCGGGACGCATCGCTCGCGAGGTACGAGTACGCGCCCACGAGATCGGTGGCAGTTCCCAGCCCGAGCGGATGCTTGGCCGCGATCGCGTCGATCGCCCCCTGCGGCAGGCCCGCGTGGATCCCCGAAACGAACGTCCCCGGGCACACACAGTTGACGCGTATCCCGTCGCGGGCGTACTCGACCGCCGCGACCTTCGCGAGCTGGATCACGGCGGCCTTCGTCGTGCAGTACGGAGCGGCGTGCGACCACGCGGTGAGACCGGCGACCGAGGCGGTTAGGATGACCGCCCCGGACTGCTGCGCGCGCATGACCGGAACCGCGGCGCGGATGTTGTTGACGGCGCCGAGCACGTTGACGCGAAGTGATCGTTCCCAATCCTCGGTCGACAGGTTGTGGATGCGACCGTTCGGGGCGAGCACTCCCGCGTTGCTGATCAACACGTCGAGGCGGCCGAAGCACTCGACCGCCCGCGCGACGACCGCTTCGACGTCGGCGATCTCGCCTACGTCGGCAGACAACGTCTCGACCCCGCCTCGCTCGGACGGCAAGCCGATCACGGAGGCTTCGAGCGACGACGCCTCGACATCGCTCAGCACGACGTCGGTCTCGGGTTCGCCGGCGAATTGGCGCGACAGCGCCGCGCCGAGGGTTCCACCCGCGCCCGTGATCGCGACGACGCGTCTCACGCTCATACGGGCCTCATACGAGGAGGTAACCGCCGTCGACGTTGATCACCGTGCCCGTGACGAAAGCTGACGCGTCGGACGCGAGGAACTGATACGCGCCCGCGAGATCGGTGGCTGCTCCCCAGCGCCGTTGCGCGGTGTGCCCGAGCACGCCGGCCTCCAGCGCGGGGCTGTTCTTCCACCGCTCCACCAGTGGTGAGTCGAACCATCCCGGCGCGACGACGTTCACGGTGATTCCCACCGCCGCGAGATCGAGCGCGAGACCCTTCGCCAGGCCGGTCAGCCCGGCTTTCGAGGCGCTGTACGCGGTGAGTCCTTCGCGAGGCCGCTCCCCGAGGACCGAGCCGGTGAAGATCAGCCGCCCGCCCTCGTGCATGACGCGGGCAGCCGCGCGTGCGCCGAGGAACGCCCCGGTGAGATTCACCTCGAGGATCTCGCGCCACACCGACGGATCGGTCTTGCGCGGCCCGGCAATGATCGGCGAGATCCCCGCGTTGCAGATCCAGACGTCGACGCCGCCCCACTCGGCCACGGTGGCGTCGGCTACCGCCTCGTTGAACTCCGCGTCGGTGACGTCGCCACCGAGCACGAGCGATGGTCCCGGGAGCTCTTCGGCGACCGCCTTGAGGTCGGGTTCCGTGCGCGCCACGAGCGTCACCCGCGCGCCGTCGCGCGAGAACGCGTGCGCGAGCAGCCGACCGAGCCCCCGGCTCGCGCCCGTGATCACCACACGTTTCCCGGTCACGGCCGCGACTCCGGCGAACGACGCGGGGATGTCGATCTGCTCGGTCATCGCCCTTCCCCGTTATTGTACCGACCAGTACAATACACACTCCATGTTCAGTGAGGCCGAGCTCCTCGAGATGCACCGGCGGATGCTCCTGATCCGAGGATTCGAGGAGCGCGTCGCCGCGCTGTACCGCGACGGCGAAGTGCCGGGGTTCGTGCACCTGTCGATCGGGCAGGAGGCGTCGGCAGTGGGAGCGTGCTGGCCGCTCCGCCCGGCCGACGTGATCACGTCCACGCATCGCGGCCACGGCCACTGCCTCGCCAAGGGCCTGGACCCGCTCGGGATGTTCGCCGAGCTGATGGCCAAGGACCAAGGCACGAACCGCGGGCGCGGGGGCTCGATGCACATCGCCGATCCGGCGATCGGCATATTCGGCGCCAACGGCATCGTGGCCGCGGGTCTGCCGATCGCGGCGGGAGCCGCGACCGCGGCGCAGCTCCGGCGCGACGGCAGCGTCGCGGTCGCGTTCTTCGGCGACGGCGCGGTGGCGCACGGCGCCTTTCACGAAGCGATCAACCTCGCCGTGGTCTGGCGGCTGCCCGTGGTCTTCTTCTGCGAGAACAACGGGTACGCCGAGTTCTCGTCGGCATCCGCTCAGCAAGCCGCGCCGCTCGAGCGACGCGCCGCCGGCTACGGCGCCGAGTTCGTCGCGGTCGACGGGAACGATGTCGTTGCCGCCGCGGCCGCGATGCACGACCTGGTCGCCGCGACCCGCGCCGGAGGCGTTCCCGTCGTCGTCGAGGCCACGACCTACCGCTGGCGCGGTCACTACGAAGGCGACCCGCAGCGCTACCGATCGCCCGAGGAGGTGCAGGAGTGGGAAGCGCGCGACCCGCTGCTGGTCAACGCGCTCCGGCTCCGATCGGCGGGCGTCACCGATGACGTGCTCGAATCGATGCAGTCGTCGGTCGCGCGCGAACTCGACGACGCCGTCGCGGCCGCGCGACGGTTGGCGGCGCCCGCGACCGCGACGCTGACCGACTTCGTCGTACGCCGGCGACCCGAACGCGCCGAGTCGCCGGCACCGGCCGCGGACGCCCCGGTCTTCCGCACGATGGACGCGATCCGGGCCGCGCTCGAAGTGGAGCTGGCCGGTGACGAGAGCGTTTTCCTCGCGGGAATCGACGTCGCGGCAGGGGGCAACGTGTTCGGACTCACGCGCGGCCTGTACGAGCGATTCGGCGATCGCGTCCGCGACACCCCGATCTCCGAAAGCGCGATCATCGGTCTCGGCGTCGGAGCCGCGATGGCGGGCATGCGACCGGTGGTGGAGTTGATGTATCTCGACTTCATCGGCGTCTGTCTCGACCAGCTTCTCAACCAGGCCGCCAAGCTGCCGTTCATGACCGGCGGCACCGCCCAGATGGCGTTGACGGTGCGGACGCAGTTCGGCGCCGGGCGCTCCTCGGGAAGCCAGCACTCGCAGAGTCTCGAGGCCTTGCTCGCGCACATCCCCGGGCTGACTGTCGTAATGCCGTCCACGCCGGCCGACACCTACGGGTTGCTACGCGCGGCGATCCGGGATCCGAACCCGGTGATCTTCATCGAGAACCGGTTGCTCTACGGCATGAAGGGACCGCAACCCCCTGACGACTTCATCCTCCCGATCGGCACGTCGGCCGTCGTGCGTCCCGGAAGCGACGTCACGGTTGTGTCGGTCTCACGGATGGTTCACGAGGCTCTCGCCGCGGCGGAGAGCCTCGAATCCGAAGGAATATCCGTCGAGGTGATCGACCTGCGAACGGTGGCTCCGCTCGACGTCGCGCCGATTCTCGAATCGGTGCACAAGACGAGCCGACTCCTGATCGCGCACGAGGCCGTCGTCCCGTTCGGTATCGGCGCCGAGATCGCCGCGACCGTCGCGCGCGACGGCTTCTGGGATCTCGACGCGCCGATCGAGCGGATCGGTGCCGCACCGACTCCTCCGCCCTACGCACCCGACCTCGAACGAGCGTGGCTACCCGACCGCGACGACATTGCGGAGGCGATCCGTCGCCTCGCTCGCGTCTGAGATCAGCAGCCCAACGCGCGCGCGATCACGACGTGTTGTATCTCGTTGGTGCCTTCGCCGATCTCGAGGACCTTCGCATCGCAGTAGAAGCGCGCCACCGGCGAATCGAGCATGTAACCGTTGCCCCCGTGGATCTGGACGGCCTCCGATGCCGCCGACACCGCGAGGCGACTTGCCTTCAGCTTCGCCATCGATGCCTCTTTCAGAAAGGGTTGCGCGGTGTCGCGCAGGAACGCGGCGCGATACGTGAGCCAGCGCGCCGCTTCGAGCTCGGTCGCGATGTCGGCGAGCTTGAACTGGATCGCCTGGAACTTCGAGATGGGCTGACCGAACTGCTCACGGTTCCGGGCGTAGTCGGTCGCCATGTCGAGCACGGCCTGGGTCAGGCTGAGCGACAACGCGGCGATCGAGATGCGCCCGACCTCGAGCGTGCCCAGGAACTGGCTCAGCCCCATCGACGGATCGCCGACGAGGTGATCGTCGGCGACCCAGACGTCGTCGAAATACAGCTCCCGCGTGTCGAGGCCGCGCCAGCCGATGCCGCGCATCTTCGGGCCCATGGTGAAGCCGGAGGTGCCCTTCTCCACGACGAAGCTCGCGAACGTCGGCGGCTGTCCTTCACTCGGCTCGGTGCGGGCCAGCAGCGTCACTCCGAACGACATGTCGGTCCCCGCGTTGGAGATGAACGTCTTGCGGCCGTTGATCAGCCAGCCGCCATCGTGCCGAACGGCGCGCGTGCGGATACCGCGCGCGTCGGATCCCGCGTCGGGCTCGGTCAAACCGAACGCGCCCAGGACTCGTCCCTCGGCGAGTGGTCGCAGCCACCGTTCTCGTTGCGCGTCGGTGCCGAAGAGGTACAGCGGCAGCGAACCGATCGTGACGTGCGCCTGCCACGCGGCGGCGACCGACTGGTCGGCCAGACCGATCTGTTCCATCGCGGCGACGAAGCCGACGGTCGACATGCCGATGCCGCCCCACTGCTCCGGGATCAGCATGCCGAGCAGGCCCAAGGCACCCATCTCGCGGAGCAGGTCGGTCGGGCACCGCGAATCGTCCCACGCCGCGGGTGCACGCGTCGCGATCTCTTTTTGCGCGAACTCGCGACACAGGCCGACCAGATCGCGTTCCGACTCCGTGAGCGAGAAGTCCACGGTTCCGATCCTATTGGACCGACCGGTACAACGCCTGGTAGTCCTAGTGCTGTGACGGACTACGACGCGATCGACTTCTTCCGCGGACAGGAGCTCATCGCCGACCCGTATCCGTACTTCGACTGGTTACGTGCACAGTGTCCCGTGCAGCGCGAGCGCCACCACGACGTGATGATGGTGACCGGGTACGAGGAAGCGATCGCGGTGTACAACGACACGGCGACGTTCTCGTCGTGCAATTCGCCGACCGGACCCTTCCCCGGTTTCCCCGTGGCCCTCGAGGGCGACGACATCAGTCCACTGATCGAGCGTTACCGCGACCAGTTGCCGATGAGCGATCAGCTGCTGACGTTCGACCCCCCGGTCCACACCGCGCACCGGGCGCTGCTCATGCGTCTGATCACGCCGAAACGCCTGCGCGAGAACGAGGAATTCATGTGGCGGCTGGCCGATCGCCAGATCGACGAATTCATCGCCCGCGGCGACGGCGAGTTCATCCGCGGGTACGGCCAGCCCTTTGCCATGCTCGTCGTCGCCGACCTGCTGGGCGTTCCCGAGGGCGACCACGCGCTCTTCCGCGAGCGGCTGGGTGCCGGACCGAGCGCCCGGACCGGCACCGTGGGCAGCACCGGCGACGACGCACTCGCGCACAACCCGCTCGAGTTCCTCTACGAGCAGTTCACCGCGTACGTCGAGGACCGCCGGCGCGACCCGCGCGACGACGTGATGACCGGCATGGCGAACGCGACCTTCCCCGACGGCTCGATCCCCGAGGCCATCGACGTCGCGCGCATCGCCGCCAATCTCTTCGCCGCGGGTCAGGAGACGACCGTGCGCCTCTTCGGCACCGCGCTCCAGCGCATCGGCGACGACCAAGGGCTGCAGCGGTTGCTGCGCGAACACCGTGAGCACATTCCGAACTTTGTCGAGGAGTGCCTGCGCATCGAGAGTCCGGTGAAAGGCGACTTCAGGCTCGCGCGTGTGACGGCGGAGCTCGGCGGCGCCAAGGTTCCTGCCGGTACCACCCTCATGGTTGTCAACGGCGCCGCGAACCGCGATCCCGGCCGCTTCGACGATCCCGCCGAATTCCGGTTCGAGCGCGCCAACGCGCGCCAGCACCTCGCCTTCGGCCACGGCGCGCACACCTGCCCGGGGGCGCCACTCGCGCGCGCCGAGGCCCGCATCACCATCGAACGATTGCTCGACCGAATGGAAGACATCAGGATCTCGGAAAGAGAGCACGGACCCGCCGGCTCCCGTCGTTACGACTACGTGCCGACATACATCCTGCGCGGTGTCAGCCGCCTGCACATCGAGTTCGAACCGAGGAGCTGAACGATGGCGATCAATCGACAGGAATCCCCATACCGGCGAGGGAATCGGTACGCGCAGCTACCCATCCCGATGGTCCCCGACCACTGCATCCCTGTCGCCGCGGGGGTCGTTCAGCTCGTTGTGGAGTCGCGGCAGCTCACGAACGAGATCCTGCGCGACACCTACGGCCGCGAGGCCGAGCCCGGCATCACCTTCGACGACTTCGGAGCCACGCTCCATGTGTGCGGAACCGACGACGGTCTCGAATACCTGCGCTTCGACTGCTTCGAGAATGAGCCGCACTACCACTACATCGAGCCGGTGGCCGGCGCGAACACCGTTGTGCGTATCGACGAGTTGGCCGTCGGTGACCCGATCGACTTCTCGCTCGCCTGCGTCGAGCACCACCTGCCCGACATGCTCCGCAACTGCGGCGCCGCCGGCCTGGCCGACGATGTCGCGGGCCAACTCGACCGGGTGAGCACCGCCGTCGACGTGGTCCGCGAG
>DATJAA010000101.1:0-6687 GCA_035516815.1 Acidimicrobiia bacterium
CGTGCAGGCCTTCTCGCCGTGGCTGCAGTCGCGCGGCCCGCCGAAGTCCTCGACTTGGATCGGCTTGTACACGCCGTTGGTGTCGTCGTACGACAGCACGTCGTGCGGGCAGGCGATCACGCACCCCGCGCAGCCCGTGCACAGACCCGACGTGACCACCTCGTCGTAGAGGTGCTTCCACGAGAACGTCCAGCGTTCCTTCTTGTCGGCGAGCGGCTCGGTTCCCACCATCGGGCCGGGAGTCTACGCGAGGGTGCTTTCTGCCTTGGCGGTCGATACCCTACAGGGGTATTGTACGTACATGGCTGGTTACACCGACAAGAAACGCGGGATCCAACAGCGCTTGCGGCGCGTCGAGGGACAGGTGCGCGGGGTTCAACGCATGGTCGACGATGACGCGTATTGCATCGACGTGCTCACGCAGATCTCGGCCGCGACGAAGGCACTCCAAGCGGTCGCGCTGGAGCTCCTGGATCAGCATCTCGGGCACTGTGTCGCCGATGCGATGGGCGAAGGTGGCGCGGCGGCCGATGCGAAGATCGCGGAGGCGTCGGCCGCGATCGCACGACTCGTGAAGTCGTGAGCATCCGGTGATCTCGTTCGTGTCGCTCGCCGACATCGGCAACAGCTTCCGCGAGGCGTTCTTCATGTTCTGGGAGACCCTGTGGGCTCTCGTGCTCGGCTTCACGCTCTCGGGCGCGGTCCAGGCCTTCGTGTCGAAGCGGCAGATGCAGCGCGTCATGGGCGACCATCGCGCGCCCGCGGTCGTGCGTGCATCCGCTTTCGGGATGGTGTCGTCGAGTTGCTCGTACGCGGCGAGCGCGATGGCGAAGTCGCTTTTCCGGCGCGGCGCCGACTTCACGACCGCGATGGTGTTCATGTTCGCGTCGACGAACCTTGTCATCGAGTTAGGAATCGTCCTTCTCGTGCTGATGGGCTGGCAATTCGCGGTCGCGGAGTTCATCGGTGGTCCGATCATGATCGCCGGGCTCACGCTCGTCGGCGGGTTCGTGTTCGCGCCGCGACTCGTGCGCGCGGCGCGCGCCCGTCTCGACTCCGACTTGCGCGACTCCGACGCTCGTCTTCACCTGTACCTGACTCCCGACACGACCGCGTCGATCACGACCCGGGCCGGGTGGAGCGACGCGGCGCGCTTCACGCTCTCCGACATCTGGATGCTGCGCCGGGAACTCCTGATCGGGTATCTCGCAGCCGGGTTCCTGACAGTCCTCGTCCCGATGCACTGGTGGAACGCCTTGTTCCTCCAAGGGCACGGATTCTGGACCTCGCTCGAGAATGTGATCGTCGGACCGCTCATCGCCGTCATCAGCTTCGTGTGCTCGGTCGGCAACGTTCCGATGGCGGCCGCGCTGTGGCACGGCGGGATCGGATTCGGCGGCGTGGTGAGCTTCATCTTCGCCGACCTCATCTCGATCCCGCTGCTGCTCATCTACCGCAGGTACTACGGCAGGGCGCTCGCGTTGCGGCTGTTCGTCACCTTCTGGGCGCTGATGTCGATCGCGGGACTCGCGGTCGAAGGGATATTCCAGCTCTTCGGCGCGATTCCGTCGAGCCGCCCGGCCGCGGTCGTGCCGGAGCACTTACAGTGGAACTACACGACGGTGTTGAACATCGTGTTCCTCGCCGTGCTCGCAGTGGTGTTCTGGCTCGCGCGCCGGGGCCGGGACGATTCCGAATCCGGGCGTTACGCGACCGACCCCGTTTGCGGGATGCAGGTCGACCGGGCCAACGCGCCCGCTCGCCTGAAACAGGACGGGGCCGAAGTCTGGTTCTGCTCCGATCGCTGCCGGGAGCGCTACTCCGACATTCACGGCGTCGAGTCGCCACGCGCTCGGTAGCCTGACCACCCGATGGCGAAGATCTCGGAGATCCTGCAGCGGGGGCCGAGCCACTCGTTCGAGTTCTTCCCGCCGAAGACGCCGGCCGCGGAGGCGCAGCTCGAAGCGACCCTGCGGGAGCTCGAGCCGTTGCACCCGAGCTTCGTCTCGGTGACGTACGGCGCCGGTGGCACGACGCGCGAGATGACCCACGAGATCGTCACGCGTATCAACCGCGAGACTTCGCTCACGCCGATGGCCCACCTCACGTGCGCGGCGCACACGCGTGCAGAGTTGTACGACATCGTCATGCGGTATCACGACGCGGGCGTCCGGAACATCCTGGCGTTGCGCGGCGACCCGCCCAAGGACCTTGATCTGCCGCCCGGCGAGCTCGCGCACGCGACCGACCTCATCGCTCTCGTGCGCGACGTCGGGGACTTCTCGGTGGGCGTCGCGGTGCATCCCGAAGGCCATCCCGCTTCGACCGATCGAACCGGCGACCGGATGCGGCAGGCCGAGAAGCTCGCGCAGGCCGACTTCGGCGTGTCGCAGTTCTTCTTCGATCCCGACGTGTGGTTCGAGTTCCTCGGCGACCTGCGGGAGCTCGGAGTCGACACTCGGGTGATCCCGGGAATCATGCCTGTGCTCAACGTGAAGTCGGCGAAGCGCATGGCCGAGATGTCGGGTGCCGACTTCCCGCGCTGGTTGGAGAGCCGGCTACGCGCGGTCGACGACGACGAGGATGCGATGCGCGCCGTCGGTATCGAGGCGGCGACGCAGCTGTGCGCGGAGCTCGCCGCCGGCGGCGTCGACTCGTTCCACTTCTACACATTGAACCGATCGTCGGCGACGCGCGAGATCTACACGAACTTGGGCTTCGGCGCCTAGGACGAGCGGGTTCGCGCCCGGTCGGCGCGTGAACGGACCCGACCGATCCCGGCCGGGCCCGTCATCCGCGTCAAGCGCACTTCCTTGGCGGAGGGAGTGGGATTTGAACCCACGGTGACTTGCGCCACAATGGTTTTCGAGACCATCCGATTCGGCCGCTCTCGCATCCCTCCGGGGCGAGATAGTACGGGATCAACCCGAGCGTCTCGATCGGAAGAACGACGTGAGCAGTTCTCCGCACTCTTGTGCGCGGACCCCGGCGACCACCTCGGTGTCGTGGTTCAGGCGGGGATCGGTCGCGAAGTTGTAGAGGGTCCCGGCCGCGCCCGCCTTGGCGTCGGGCGCGCCGAAGATCAGACGCCCGATGCGCGCGGCCCAAACGGCACCGGCACACATCGGGCACGGCTCCAGCGTCGCCACCAACGTGTAGTCGGTGAGGCGCCAGCTGCCCACGCGGTCGGCGGCGGTACGGAGTGCGAGCAGCTCCGCGTGGGCGGTGGGGTCGTGGTCGCGCTCGCGCGCGTTGTGCGCCGTGGCGACGACCTCGCCGGTCGTGCTGTGCACGACGACCGCACCCACCGGCACGTCGTCGTGTTCGAGTGCAAGCTCCGCTTGCCGGAGTGCGAGCCCCATCCACGACGAGAGTTGAGCGCCGGCCGCCTCCATCGCCGCGCATGCTAAGAGGATGTGCCCGGCCCGGCGAGGCGATCAGCTCTCGGCGAGCATCGTGTAGAGCTCTTTGCGCGCCTGCTTCAGAATCTCGAGCATGCGCTCGACCTGCTGCTGGTTGCCCGACTCTCGGACCTGCTTGGCTGCGGTGAAGAGTTGGCGCACCGTGGTGCGGAACTCGCCCATACCGCCGTCGGCGCGGGCGGCGAGCTCCCACGGCGTTCCGCCGGCTTCCTCGATCCGCCGGGTCGCCTCTTCGCGACCCTGCGGTGTGACCTCGTAGACGCGCTTGCCGTCGCGCTCGACCGAGCGGACGAGCCCTTCGTCTTCGAGGAGCTGCAGGGTGGGGTAGACCGAGCCGGGACTCGGGCGCCACACGCCCCCGGTCTTTTCCTCGAGGCGCTGGATCACGTCGTAGCCGTGCCCAGGCTCCTCGACGAGGATGGCCAGGAGTGCGGTGCGAATGTCGCCCCGGCGCATGCGGCCCGCCCGGCGCCCGCCTTCCCATCCGCCCCGGCCTTCCCAGCCTTCGCCACCGTGGCGGTGGCCGCGGAAGCCGCGACCCTGATCACGAAAATCTCTCATTGCAACTCTCCTGAGGTATCTAGAGACATATGTTGACTTGTCACGATATATCGTAACTGATCGAGATGGGGGAGGCAAGCCCCGCGTTCCGGGTCGAAATCGTGCGAATTCCTGGCGAGGCGGTCTTTGCGGTCGATGAGGTCGCATGGCACGACAACTCGCCTCGGTACGCCGAGCCCAAGAACTCCTCCTGGCCGACCGCAGCATGAAGAGCGTCATCGACGAACTACGCGCATGCTTCGGCATGAGCTCAGCCGACGCGATCGCGGCAATCGTCGTCGGGCGTTCCTTGAATCGTTTCGAGGGACGTGAGCTCGCGCTGAACGACCGCTGACCTACGGCTTCGGCTTCGCCGTCGGGCTCCCGGGTCGCGTGGGCGGCGCCTGAGGTCGCGCACCGAGCGGCACGAGGTCGGGCCGGAAGTAGCTCGCGATCTCGACGAACGCGCCCGTGTGCGGTGCGTCGATCATGATGCCGGGCCCGATCACGATCCCGACGTGGTGGTTCAGCGGGCCGGAGATCCCGAAGAAAACGAGGTCGCCCGGCTGTAACTGGTCGAGCGGCACGTGCGGGAACGAGTCGTACTGCGACTGCGATCCGTGCTCCATGACGACGCCGGCCTGTTTCCACGCCATCATCGTGAGGCCGGAGCAGTCGTACACCTTCGGCCCGGCGCCCGCGTACACGTACGGCTTACCGAGCTGCGCTTCGGCGTAGGCGACGGCGAGGAGCGCGCCGGGACTCGGCGCAGGTACGTCGCCGATCGGCGCACCGAATCCGGCGCCCGGCTTCGCCGCGAGCCGCATGAGCCAGGCCCGCTCGGCCACCGCCGCCTTCGCGAGTGCGTCCTGCTCCATCTTGGTCGCGAGCAGGCGCACCTTGGCCGAGGTCGATGCCAGCAGCTTTTGCATCGCCGCGTTGACGCGCGCGACCTGTTGTCGCGCGACGAAGGCCGTGTGTTGCCGAGCTCGCGCCGCCGTAAGCTCGCTCTCCAGCTCATCGTGCTGCGCGTTCAGCGAGTCCTCGGTCTGCTGGAGATCGTCGAGGAGTTGCTCGTCGCGCGCCGCGGCGGCATCGCCGTACTGCGCCATCGAACCGAGCTCCTGCACGCTCGTCGCGTCGAAGCCGATCGGATCGGCCGTACCCGCGCCCATGTACAAGTCCGCGGCGCGCCCTCGCAGCTCAGTCTTCAGGTCGTCGACGTGTGCGTTCGTGGCCTGGATCCGGCGCTCCGTCACGGCGATCTTGGTGTTCGCCTTCCTCACGGCCGTCTGCGCCTGCAGGAACTTCTCGTCGAGAATGTCGGCCCGCACACTGTTCCTCGCGATCTGGGCGCGGAGGAGCGTCGCCTGTGCGATCCCGTTCGCGAGGTCGGTCGGCTTGGGGATCGGAGGGGTGAGCGGCGTAGCGGGAGGAGTGGGTGTCGGTGCGGCCGCGGCTCTCGTCGGTGTGAGCGCGACGGCGAGCGACGATGTGGTCAGTGCCAGTGCCGTGCAGATGATCAGCTGCGAGCGCCCGAAGACACGCGCTCGGGCCGACCCGCGCCGGACGAAGCGAAGGTGGCGCGTCGAGACGGGAATGGCGCGATCGTGACCCCCCACACTGTGACAATCGGCACTCCGCACGCGGTTGTTGAGTCGGGCACTCCTCGCGAATCAGGGCAAGAGTGGCGTCTTGCGCGCGATGGGCGGGATGCCGGCTCGGGGAGCGCACCCGTCCGGGCGGCTCCCGCATCAGCCATGAAGCCGATGTCAGTGGCGCGCCCAATCGAGTGACGCGAACGCGAGCGCGATGCTGGTGAGGCTGGTCAGAGCCAATACGGTGAGCCGCGTCGACGCTCGTGGAGCCTCGTTGCGACGCGATCTGCGCCAGTCCGCGAACGCGAGCCCGGGCGTCTCGACTGCGTGCCCGACCACGTGCACGGTCATCGCGGCGAACCACACGATGAAGCTTGCCTTGTGCGCCTGGACGAGCCAGTGCGCGTTGTGGTTCTCGACCACTGCTGCGATACCCGTGCCGAGCACGGCCGCCGTCGTGACCACGACGACGGGTCCGAGCGCGCGAAGGTCATCCGCGCGTTCCCGTCAACATTCGCGCGGGACGTGATCGATTCGTCGTCAGATGCAATCGACACGACAACCCTCCACGGCGGTTCGCACTTGCAGTTCTATCCTGCAGCGCGCAATCGCCTGCAGACGATCACCGGAAGGAGCTTTACTAACGCCTTACTCGAGGGACGCCCCTCACTCAGCATTCGGCGGGATCGTTGTGCTTCACTGCGATGGTTGATCAATCGTGTCGCCGAGCGCTTCGGAACGAGGAACGAGCCCTTGCGAAATGCCTCCTCTCTCGTTCGCAGCCGGAGGTCGAATCGGCGCCGAATACGGACCTCGCTGATGTTGGGCTTCGTGATCGTCGCGCTGGGCGCGTGTACGAGCACGCGCGCCGACACGAGCGCGACGACGGTTCCCGGCTCGACGGCTGGGCCGAACAATGCACCGACCAGAACACCACGAGTTGCGCCTCGAGCGGCTGTTCCGCGCGACATCTATGCCGGCGACCGGCCCGGGATGATGTCGCCGGTCGTACGGAACGACCCGGCGCGTATCTACGTTCCGAACTCGCTCAGTGGCACGGTCGACGTGATCGACCCCACGACCGCCACTGTCATCGACCACTTCGCCGTCGGCGTGCTCCCACAACA
>DATJAA010000102.1:0-4034 GCA_035516815.1 Acidimicrobiia bacterium
GACTACTACGTCGACGTTGCCCGCGCGGTCAAGCAGGTCGCGCCCGAGATCCACGTCCACGGCTTCACCGCCCTCGAGGTCACCGAGGGTGCGCGGCGGCTCGACATGCCCCTGCGCGACTACCTGCTCCGGCTCAAGGAGGCCGGGCTGGCGACGTTGCCGGGCACTGCGGCCGAGATCCTCGACGACGAGGTACGAGCGGTGATCTGTCCCGACAAGGTCAATACCGAGGAGTGGCTGTTCGCGCACCGGACCGCCCACGACGTCGGGTTGCGGTCGAACGTCACGATCATGCACGGCACCGTCGAGCGGCCGATCCACGTCGCGCGCCACCTCGTGCGCACCCGCGACCTCCAGAAGGAGACCGGCGGGTTCACCGAGTTCGTTCCCCTCCCGTTCGTGCACATGGCCACGCCGATCTTCATTCAGGGCAAAGCGCGGCGCGGCCCGACGTTCCGCGAAGTGGTGCTCATGCACGCGGTCGGACGCATCGCGTACCGCGACACGATCCCGAACGTCCAGGCATCGTGGGTGAAGTGCGGGATCAGCGGTACGCGCCAAATCTTGCAGGCCGGTGCCAACGATCTCGGCGGGACACTCATGGACGAGAATATTTCGCGCGCCGCCGGCGCGAGTCACGGTCAGGAGCTCGACGAAGCCGAGTTTCGGTCGATCGTCGAGCCCATCGGCCGCACCCTCGCGCAACGCACGACGCTGTACGGACGGAAGCACACCGTCGGTCGGCGTCTGCGTCCGGTCGAAGAGACCACGAACGCGAGCCGGCCGGTCGCGCTCACGTTGGGTGTCAAGCAGTGAGCCGATTCGATGTGTTGACACTGGGCAACGCGCTGGTCGACGTCCTCGTGTACGCCGATGACGACTTCGTGGACCGCACCGGGGTCGAACCGGGCGCGATGACGATGGTCGACGCGGCACGTTCGGACGAGATCTATGCCGAGATGGGCCCGGCAGTGGAGGTCTCGGGTGGGTCCGCCGCCAACACCGCAGCAGGGATCGCGTCCTTCGGCGGCAAGGCGGCCTACATCGGGCGGGTCGCGGACGACACGTTCGGCAAGGTGTTCGCCCACGACCTGCGGAGCGTGGGTGTGCATTTCGATACGCCGCTCGCGGTCGGCGGCGCCCCCACAGGTCGGTGCCTCGTGATCGTGACTCCCGACGCGCAGCGCACGATGTGCACGTTCCTGGGCGCCGGAGCCGAGCTCGACGAGAGCTACGTCGACGACGCGCTGGTGGAGAGTGCGGCCGTCACGTACCTGGAGGGTTACATCTGGGACCCGCCGCCCGCCAAGGACGCGGTGCGGCGTGCGGCTGCCGTCGCACACCGCGCGGATCAGAGGGTCGCGCTCACGCTCTCGGACCCGTTCTGCGTCGAACGGCATCGCCAAGAGTTCCGCGAGCTCATCGAGGGCCACATCGACATCCTCTTCGCCAACGAGCACGAAATCACCATGCTGTACGAGGTCGACACGTTCGACCAAGCGCTGCACCACGTCCGGGGACACTGCGAGATCGCCGCGCTCACGCGCGGGCCACACGGCTCCGTCGTCGTTGCAGGGGACGACGTGCACGTCATCGACGCGTATCCCGCCCGGGTCGTGGACACGACGGGCGCGGGCGACCTGTACGCCGCGGGCTTCCTGTACGGCTTCACCCACGGTTTCGGGCTGGCGAAGTGCGGACAGCTCGCATCGCTCGGCGCGGCCGAGGTGATATCGCACCTGGGCGCGCGGCCGGCGAAGGAGCTCTCCGAGTTGGCGCGCTCGGTCGTCGGCGGCTGACTGCGTCGTGGCGCGGCTTCCGCGGTATCGCACCGGCGATCCCGAGATCGATCGAGACGTCGAAGCGCTGATCAACAAGATCGGCGACGTCGATGACAGCGATCTCGTATTCGAGCTGATCGTGTCCGCAGTCCGGCTCGCTCGCGACCGGGCGTCGCGCGGCGACCTCAAGATCGCGAACGCGGCGCTCAAGGAGATGCGGTATGCGTTCGCGGTGTTCGAGCCGTACCGCGCCGCGCGCAAGGCGGCGATCTTCGGTTCCGCGCGCACGCGCCGCGACGATCCGCTCTTCGCGCAAACCGTTGCGCTCGCACGGGAGCTGGCCGAGGCGGACTGGATGGTCATCACCGGGGCAGGTCCCGGCATCATGGAGGCGGGCATCGAAGGCGCCGGCGCGGCCAATTCGTTCGGAGTGAGCATCCGGCTGCCATTCGAAGCCGCCACCACGCAGTTCCTCGCCGACGATCCGAAACTCGTCAACTTCCGCTACTTCTTCACGCGCAAGGTGACGTTCGTGAAGGAGGCGCACGCGTTCGTGCTCCTGCCGGGCGGATTCGGGACGCTCGACGAGGGCTTCGAGCTCCTGACGCTCGTTCAGACCGGCAAGGCGCCTCCCGCTCCGATTGTCCTGCTCGACGTTCCCGGTGGCACCTTCTGGCTCAGCTGGGTGCACTTCGTGGAGCGGGAGCTGCGCGCTCGCGGCTACATCTCGCCCGAGGACGTGCGCTTGGTCAAGATCACCGACGATCCGTCGGTCGCGCTCGAGGAGATCACCGGCTTCTACCGGAACTATCACTCGCTGCGCTTCGTGGACGGCACCCTCGTGCTGCGCATGAAGGAGCTCCCCGCGGCCGCTCGGATCGAGACGCTCAACACCGAGTTCGCAGACATCCTCGCCAGCGGGCGCATCGAGCCCGCGGCTGCCAGCAAGGCCGAGATCGCCGACGACGACGTCCCCGATCTGGCCCGGCTGCGGATGAGATTCGACCGGCGTTCCTACTCTCGCTTACGCGAGCTCATCGACCGCCTGAACGAGCCCGCCTAGCGCCCGCGTCACGTCATGAGGTTCGCCGGGCCGATGCTCCGTGCTCGGCCCAGGCCGCGAGATCGGGCGGCGCGAGCGCGGCGACGCGTCGCTCGTAGCTCGCAAGGTCGTCCGGACCGAGCAGGTCCTGCCACTGGCCGCTGCACCCGCGATGGAAGAACCGCTGGTTGTCGGTCCAGATCGCGTTGGTCGTGTCGGGCGCGATCCGATCCGCGTGCTTGCGCATGTTCTCGAACATGGCGGCGTCGACCAGCTCCGGCCAGCGGACCTCGTCGACCTCGATCCCGAGCCGGCGGGCGAGTCCGCGCATCTGTCCCCCGAGATCGGTGCGGAGGTCGTCGTAGTGCACCATGACGATGTTGGGCGCGGCCTGCCGGTCCCAGAACGTCTGCAGGTGGTGGAGCGTCGCCGCGAGGCTCATCGCCTCGGTGAAGGGCCGCTCGTCGTTCACCCACTCCCGGAAGCGGTCGATCTCCTGCTCCGGTCGCGGCGGCGGACCCGCGGCGAGGAGATCCGTCACGTCGTCGAGCCCGACCGCCTTCTCGCGGGCGGCGAGCAAGGCCGCGAGGTCCATGTTGTCGATGTGGTTGTCCCACGAGCGGAACACGTCACGCGGATCGCGACCGACGCAGATGTACGTGACTCGGGGGTCGTGCGGGAGCCCGTCGAACGGCGTGTGCGTTTTGATGAATCGCCGGTGGTCCTGGGCATCGAGGTCGGCGACGACCGACGGCAGATCGCGCGTGAGCATGTCGAGCCAAGGAGAGATCAGATCGAGCGATGTGTAGAACGCCGGAGTCTGGAAGATCAGCAGTGCGCAGATCATCTGTGTCCATGTCGTCCCGCACTTCGGCGGCGTGCTGATCACGATGTCGTCCGCGCGGAACTGGAATCCCTCCCAGCGCACGCTGTCGTAGACGAGCGTGTGGTACCGGCGCAGGCTCATGCGGCAGATGCCTACTCGTCGTCTCCTGCCGGCGCCAACGCGCGTATCGCCTTCGCGATGGCGCGGCGGGCCTGGAGCACGCGTCGTTCCTCGGCGGCTGCGGCGACGCCCTCGTCCTCCTCGGGCGCACGGGCGGCCGCCCGGAGCCGCTCGTATGCGAGGTCGCGTAGCTCCTCCTCGATCGCGGCGAGCCGCTCCGTGATCGCCTCGAACGGGTCAGTCATCTAGTGCCTCCGAGATGAGG
>DATJAA010000103.1:0-5645 GCA_035516815.1 Acidimicrobiia bacterium
CAGACTCCGCAGCCATGGTCGAGATCAACATCTTCCGCCACGCCCAAGATGCCGAGGTCGTCCCGGCCGGTGACGTGTTGTTCCGGGAGGGAGATCCCGGCGATGTCATGTTCGCCGTCATTGCCGGCGAGATCGAGCTCAGCCGGGCAGATGTCCACCTCGAAGACATCGGCCCGGGCGGCATCGTCGGGGAGATGGCGCTGATCGATGCGGCCGCGCGCAGTGCGACGGCGACAGCGCGGAGCTCGGCGCGTGTCGTCCGGATCGACGAGGATCGCTTCCGCTACCTGGTGCAGGAACACCCGACGTTCGCGCTGCAGGTCATGTCGGTGATGGCCGATCGCCTACGGAAGGCGAACGAGCACACTCGATAGTCGTCACCTCACGCTTAGACGGCGCGGGCGCGACCTTCGGCGGTGCAAGCGGCCAAGAACAGAGTTTCGATGCCCTCGCGGACGAGGAGATTGTCCCCGGCGATCAGAACCCGCAACGTCATTGTGACGACGATACCTGCCGTTCGCGCTCGCCCCCGCACTACGCGCCGGTTCGGTGCCTACGAGTTGCGCCGCAGGGCCAGGCGGGCGGCATGCCAGCCGCACATGCCGTGAACGCCACCGCCCGGCGGGGTCGACGACGAACACAGATACAGGTCGCGGATGGGCGTCGCCCACGGATGCAACGACAGGCGAGGGCGGGCGAAGAACTGCCTGAGGTCCGCGACACCCCCGTTGATGTCGCCGCCGATGTAGTTCGCGTCGTAGAGCTCCATCTGTGCCGACGTGTACACGTGTCGGGCGAGTATGAGGTCCCGGAATCCGGGCGCGAACCGCTCCACCTGGGCTTCGATCGCGTCCGTCCGGTCGGCCGTCGAGCCGGACGGAACATGGCAGTACGCCCACGCGGTGTGCCTCCCGGCCGGGGCGCGCGCCGTATCGAACAACGACGGCTGCACGAACAGTGTGAACGGATGCTCCGGATTCTTCCCGCGCTGCACTTCGCGTTCGGCCGCGACGATCTCCTCGGCGCGGCCGCCGAGATGAACTGTGGCCGCGCGCGCGATCTCGGGATTCGTCCACGGTGTCGGGCCGTCGAGGGCCCAGTCGATCTTGAAGACGCCCGGCCCGTACCGGTAGCGGGAGAGCGTCTTGCGGTAGCGCCGCGGGAGCCGGTCGTCGTCCATGTCGAGGAGCTGGCGGGGTGTGATGTCGAGCAGCGTCACCCGCGTGCGGGGCAGCGCGCGGAGTGAGGTGATGCGCTGGTTGCATTCGATGGTTCCGCCCCGCGCCGCGACGATCGATGCCAGCGCGTTCGCGATCGCGCGCGACCCGCCTTTGGCCATCGGCCAGCCGACGTGGTGCGCGAGAGTTCCGAGAAACAGGCCGAGGCCGGCGGTGATCGGTGCCTGCAGCGAGAGCATCGAATGGCCGGCCATGCCGGTGAGCAGCGCGGCCGGCTCGTCCGTGCCGAATCGGCGCGCGACGCTCGTCGCGGAACGGATGCCGACCGCGCCGTACCGGGCGAGGAGCAGCGGATGCCGGGGCGGGAGTGCGAGCGGCGACATCAGCGCTTCGACGAGCGCGTCCCCCGCGTCGACGAAGGGGCCGAGGAGGCGGCGATACGCGTCGGCGTCGGGGCCGAACGTCGCCGCGGTGGCGTCGACAGACCGCTCGAGGATCGCGGCACGACCGCCGTCGAGAGGATGCGCGAGCGGCGCGTCGGGCTGGATCCACTCGACGCCGTGTTCGTCGAGCGGCAGCGAGCGCAGTGCGGGCGACGCGATTCCGAGCGGGTGGATCGCCGAGCACACGTCGTGCACGTAGCCCGGGAGTGTCAGCTCCTTGGAACGGCTCCCGCCGCCGACCTCAGAGGCGGCTTCGAGCACGAGCACCCGCCGGCCCGCGCCGGCGAGCACCGCCGCGGCTACGAGACCGTTCGGCCCGGCACCGACGACGACCGCGTCGTATTCGGAGCCGGCAGTCAAGGGTCGTTCGGTGATCGCAACAGTGCGGGCACGAACGCGCCATTTCGTGAGCGCGCACAATGTTGCCATTCGCCGGCCGTGCGGCTCGACGATGGCGCGCTCGCCGAGAATGGCATCCGGGCCGACTTCGGAGAGGACCACGCCGTCGGCTTCGACCGCATGCACGCCATCGAGCAGAAGGTACAACTCGCATTCGAGCCGCGATGGGTACGGGGACCGGGCGTAGATTGCCGCGATGGCCGACCACCTCGTCACCGTCCGCCATCCGAAACGAGAGGTCGGGAACACCGATGTCGTGTTCGAGGTGTTCACCGACGACGGAGGCAAGCTCGGCGAGCTCCGGATCAGCCGCGGCGGAGTCGTGTGGTGGCCGAAGGGCGCCAAGACTCGAAAGATCGATCTGACCTGGGAGCAGTTCCGCGATCGCGTCGAGCGCCGCCGCCGCTGACGCCGGTTACGTGATCGGCGCGAGTTGCTCCATGAACTCGAGGCGGATGCCGCCCGGTGCCTCGACGAAGGCGATGCGGCGCCTGCCGAAGGCTCCTTCGACGACACTCGGACCCCAGATGACCTGGTGCCCGACGAGCTCGGCCTCGAGATCATCGGTGAAGAGCGCGGGATGGAGGAAGCACTCGTCCGGGAGATCGACGGCATCTTCGTAGATGGCTCGCGTGAAGAGCGTGATCATCACCGGCCCGAGGTACACGTCGGCGCGCTCGGCGTCGTTCCACACCATGCGGTCGCGGACTTGTCCGCCCGCGGCTTCGTAGAACGCACACGCCGCGTCGAGGTCGGAGACCTTGACTGCGAGATTCGCCATACCGGTGATCGTCACGACCGGCGAGGGTAGCGACCCCGCCGGTACCGCTACCCGGCAATGCCCACTGGGTGTCGATCACCCCCGCGGAAGCCAAGCTCGATCCGAGCGACGCCCAAGCAATCGGCGGGAACCCGAGCGCAGGTCTGCAGTTCCTCTCGGGCACATCCGGGCAGCCGAGTGTGCTTGGCAAGGAGACGCTCGACAACGTCGCAGTCACTCACCACGCGAGCACCCTCGACCTCCGCCCGCACTCAACCTCACGGCGCCTACGGGCAACGCCCTCGGGGCCGGCACGCTCGCCGCGGGCATCCGCGCGCTGCAGCGGTACACGGACATCACGCGCGTGCCCTCGGAGGAGTGGATCGATCACGACGGCCGTGTGCGGCGGTTCACGCTGACGTTGGAGATCGACGACAGCGGCGATACCGCAACAGTCGCGGTCGACATGCGGTTCACGAACTTCGATGCGCCGGTCGGCGTCGTCGCGCCGCCGGCGAGCGACACTGTGAGCTTGGCCAAGGTGCCGACGCTCTTCAAAGACCTTGGGGGAGCGACCGCTTCCCAGGCCGGATAGCGGGCGGCCGACGGCGGCGAACCTACGTCTCGGTCAGTCGCGCGATGTTCGCGAGCGTCTTCTCCATGGAACCGCGAGTGTGTTCCTTCGAACGGCTGGTGCGAAGCAGGTTGCGGATCGGGCCCTTCTCCTGCGAGATGTCCCAGCTCTCACGCACCCGGGTGCCGCCCTCGGCCGGCTCGAGCTCGTAGCGCCAGATGCGGCCCCCGAAGCAGCGGCCCTGCAAATCGCCGGACGGCCGGGTCTGCCAGGCGATCCGCGCGCCCTCATCGAACTCGATCACCTCGTTCGCCATCGAGTAGTTGACGCCCAGGTGCATCTTCATGCCGAAGACGGCGCCTTTGGTGAGTCGGCCGCCGCCGCCCTTGGTGTCGCGCACGGTGCCCGAGCCGTCGATGTCGTGATGCCGATCGGGATCGGCGAGCAGCTCGAAGATCTTTTCGGCGGGCGCCGCGATCACACGCTCGACCGATACGACGTCGGAAGATTCGCTCATGGTCCGCAGCGTACGTTGGTCGTTACGCTCGTGCTCCGCGTCGCGCCGAATCGACCTGGGAGCCCCGATGCCGAACAGTCCGCGGTTCAGCCATCTCGACGATCTCGAATACCAAGAGGTCAGAAGGGTGGGACAAGGTGATCGCACCATGTCGGTACGGGAGAAGTGGCTCGACTTCTCGCCCGCCTACCTCTCGTTGTACGCGAAATGGGACCCGGGAATGATCGTGCAACCTCACGGGCACAACAGCAACCACGTGATCTTCGTCCTCGAAGGCGACATGACCTGCGGCGACGTGGTGTGCCGCAAGGGCGCGCACATCGCGCTCGACCAAGGCGACACGTTCGGTCCGTTCGTTGCCGGACCGGGGGGTGTCGAGCTCTTCGAGGTGATGATGGGCGACCCCCGCTCTTTTGCGGCCGACCCCGAGGGCTACGAGCGGTTCCTCGACGAGCGCGGCGCTCGTCAACTCCCGAACCCGCCCATCGACATGCCGGCGTGGATCGAAGACACGCGGAGCTGACCCGTGGACGCGCCGCGGCTCGCGCTGACGCCGTTCGCGGCTGGTTCGGTCTCCTTTCGCAGCTATCCGACCGACGGCCTCGGACCGGCCGCGATCGTCGAAGAGATGCGCGTGCAGGCTTCACTCGCGGTCGTGCACGGTTTCGACGGAGTGATGACGAGCGAACACCACGGTGGGTTCGCGGGCTACCTGCCGAACCCGCTGCAACTCGCCGGCTTCCTGCTCGACGCCATGCCCCGCGGCTGGGCCGCACCCTGCCCGCTCCTGCTGCCGCTGCGCCCTGCCGCGCTCGTCGCGGAGGAGACTGCCTGGCTCGCGGCGCGTTTTCCCGGTCGGGTCGGTCTGGGCGTCGCCGCGGGCGCGCTCCCCGCCGACTTCGAGCTGATGGGCGTGCCGATGACCGACCTCGCCACCCGGTTCGCGAGCGCGCTCGAGACCGTGGCGGGTGCGCTCCGCGGCTCGGCGACCGGCGCGCTGGCGGCCGATCCCGCGATCGCGGCGCGCGCCGGAGACCCGATCCCGGTATTGAGCGCGGCTGCGAGTTTCACCGCGGCCCGGCGGGCGGCCCGCGCTGGCGCCGGCCTCCTGTTCGATTCGCTCGTGACTCCGGGACGAGTCCGCGAGCTCGTTGCCGCGTACCACGATGCCGGTGGCGATCGACCGTGTGTCCTCGTACGCCGCGCGTGGCTCGGCGATGCGCCCCGGGCCGAGATCGACCGGCAGCTCGATGTCTACCGCGACTACGCGCCGGCGGCCGCGGCCGGGCATTGGGGACTCGACGAGATGCTCGTGGGTGACGACGCGCGAGTGCTCGCCGAGGCGCTCCGGTCGGTACGCGGCGCGTCCGGTGCGGATGGTCTCAACTTGCGGGTGCACGTTCCGGGCGTCACCGCCGTGGCCGCGCGCGAGCAGATCGCCCGCCTCGGCGACGAGGTGCTGCCGCTGCTGCGCGACTGAGCACTACGCGCCGCCGGTCGGCGCGCGAAGTGTCAGTCGAGCGACGGTGCCGCCGCCGTCGCGTTCGAGCAGCTCGATCGCGCCACCGTGCAGCTCCGCGACCTGCTTCACGATGGAGAGGCCGAGACCCGACCCGGGTTGTGACCGCGCCGCGGTTGCCCTGTAGAAGCGGTCGAATACTCGATCGCGTTCGTCGGGCGCGATTCCGACTCCTCGGTCTCGTATCTCGATCACGGTCCCGTTCACCTCCACGTCGATCGCGGTGTCGGGCGCGCTGAACTTGCACGCGTTCGT
>DATJAA010000104.1:0-2453 GCA_035516815.1 Acidimicrobiia bacterium
CGGGCCCGTTCGAGTACGTCGACAAGCTCCCCTTGAAGCACGGCTACGAGGCTGCAGGCGTGCGTGTCGTTCCCGGCGCATCCGCGCGCTTCGGTGCATACCTCGCGCGCGGCGTCGTGATGATGCCGAGTTACGTCAACATCGGCGCGCATGTCGACTCGGGCACCATGGTGGACACGTGGGCGACCGTCGGATCGTGCGCGCAGATCGGCCGGAACGTGCACCTCTCCGGCGGCGTCGGCATCGGGGGTGTGCTCGAACCGCCGCAGGCGGTTCCGGTCGTCGTCGAGGACGACTGCTTCATCGGGTCGCGCTGCATGATCGTCGACGGCGCCCGCGTGAGAGCGGGCGCGAAGCTCGGCGCCGGCCTCGTGGTGACTTCGACGACGCACGTCATCGAAGCGGAGACCGGCACCGAGTTGCCGCGTGGAGTCATTCCCGAGCGGGCGGTCGTGATCTCGGGAAGCCGCCTGAAGGAGTTCGAAGGCGGCATGTTCGGGCTGCCCTGCGCGCTGATACTGCGTTACCTTCCCGAAGGCGCGGGCCACGACAAGCTCCAGCTGAACGCGATTCTCCGAGAGCACGGCATCGTGTCATGACCCAGGATCTCCTCGAGCTCACCCGGGAGCTGTGCGAGATCCCCTCGGTGAGCGGGAGCGAGGCCGTGATCGCCGATGTCGTCGAGGCGCGCCTGCGGAAGGTCGGCTCGGCCTTGCGTGTGGAACGCATCGGCGAAAACGTCGTTGCCCGTACCGAGCGGGGCCTCGACCGGCGGATTGTTCTCGGTGGTCACCTCGACACCGTTCCGGCCAACGGCAACGCGGTGGCCCGCGTCGAAGGCGACGTCCTGCACGGCCTCGGCGCCACCGACATGAAGGGCGGCCTCGCGGTGCTGCTCGCCCTCGCCGACGATCTCGCCGATGCCCGCGCCCGTTTCGATCTGACGCTGGTGCTCTACGAGGGCGAGGAGGTCGCCGACGAGCACAACGGCCTCCGGCGGCTGTTCGCCGAGGCGCCCGAGCTCGTGCACGGTGATCTCGCGATCCTCCTTGAACCGACGGGCGGATGGATCGAAGCCGGATGCCAGGGCACGATCCACGTACGCGCCGGCTTCAACGGTGTGCGTGCCCATTCCGCTCGACCCTGGATGGGAACCAACGCGATCCACCGCGCCGCGGGGTTGCTCCTCCGTTGCGCCGAGTTCGAAGCGGCAACCGTCGACGTCGACTCGCTCTCCTATCGCGAGGCCTTGCAGGCGGTGCGGATCGAGGGCGGCATCGCGAACAACGTGGTGCCCGATCGGTGCTCGATCGTCGTCAATCGTCGCTACGCGCCGTCGCGATCGCTCGACGACGCGGTCGCGGAGATCGTCGAGTTCTGCCGGGAAGGCGGCGCCGACGACGTCGAGGTGCTGAACGCGTCGATGGCGGCGCCCCCCAACCTGCTCCATCCCCTGATCGCGGAGCTGTTGGGTGTCTACGACCTGCCGGTGCGTCCCAAGCTCGGCTGGACGGACGTCGCTCGCTTCGCGGCGCACGGCATCGCCGCGTGCAATTTCGGTCCCGGTGATCCGGAGCTCGCGCACACTGCGGAGGAGCACGTCGACCGGGTGTCGCTCGACGCGTGTCTCGCGCTGTTGCAAGTGTTCGTTGGAGTGCGGCGCGCGGAGTGAGCGCGACGGTCAGAGGCGGCGCAAGAGCGTGACGAGCTTGCCGTAGATGGTGACGTCCGACGGGTCGTAGACGAGATCTTCCATGGTCGGGTTCGACGGTCGCAGCACGATCTTGTTGCGTCTGCGCAAGAAGGTCTTCACGGTGGCCTCCTCGCCGGGGATCCCCGCGACCACGATGTCGCCGTTGTCGGCGATTCGCTGCGCGCGTGCGACCACGTAGTCGCCGTCGAAGATGCCGGACTCGATCATCGACTCGCCGCGGACGCGCAACATGAACAGCTCGCCGTCGCCGCACAGGTCGGCGGGGACGGGGATGACCTCCTCGACATTCTCGGCCGCGAGGACACCGGTACCCGCGGCGACGTCGCCGAGGAGCGGCACATTGCGCACCGGTCGACGGTCGATCGCGGTGCCGGTGCTGGGCTCGAGCGCAACTTCGATCGCGCGCGGCTTGCTCGGATCGCGGCGCAGGTACCCCTTGTCCTGCAAGGCCGCGAGGTGGGCGTGGACCGTCGACGGCGAAGAGAGGCCGACCGCCTCGCCGATCTCGCGCACGCTCGGCGGATAGCCGCGCTCGCGCGTCTCCGTGTCGATGAAGTCGAGGACCTGCCGCTGCCGGGGCGTCAGGCGAGCCGGAACGTCTGCCCCGGTGCCGCGGCGTGTCTTGCCGGACCCGCGGGACTGTGACCCGGGGGACTGTGACGCTCGAGATGCGGCCTCTGCGTTGGGCATGCCCGGACCGTAACACGATCACGCGTTCGGGGCAAACACCCGTTCGCAT
>DATJAA010000105.1:0-3047 GCA_035516815.1 Acidimicrobiia bacterium
ACGATCCCTTCGAGGATGTAGGCGACGTGCTCGGTGGAGTCGATCGCGGCCTCGAGGCGCTCGAACAGGTCCTTCCAGCGAATCACGACCATCGGATCGATCGGCGCATCGAACAGCGAAGCGACGGCCTCGCGCGTGATCGTGTCGCCTTCGTTCTCCAGACGATTGACCTCGACCATGTGCGCCGAAAGGTCCCGGAACCCTCGCAGCATTGGGATCGCCTTGGCGACCTCGTGGCAGGCGAGGTTCAGCACCCGGGCGAGACTGATCGCCTGGTCCATCGGTGCCTCGATCCGGTACAGGCCGAGGTAGTCGGCCACCTCCTCGGTGTAGTCGACGATGTCGTCGAGTGCGGAGGCGAGCGCGAGGATGTCCTCGCGGTCGATCGGGGTCACAAACGCGTGGTTGAGGCGATCGATGATCTCGTGCGTGATCCGGTCGCCCTCGTGTTCACACTCGAGGATCTGAGCGGCCAGCTCCCGGGTGTCCGGGAAGTTGACCAGCATTCGCTCGAGCAGATCGGTCGCCTGCACCGCGTTCTGCCCGGCCTCCTCAAACAACTCGAAGTAAGCCCGGTCGCGCGGAGCGAACAGGTCTCCGAGGCGCGGCATCCCAGAGGATGGTATTCGCGCACTGGCTCCCGGCGCCATGTCACGGCGTCCTATGGGGTCGCGTCGAGACCCGCCTGGAACGCGCCCAGCTCGTCGTCGTCGATCGAGTACACGTGCTCGGGCCCGGGGAACGATCCGCCGCGAACCTCCGCCGCGTACGCGGCCACGCCGGCGATCATCTGTTCGCGCATCTCGCCGTATCGCTTGGCGAACCGCGGCGCGTGGCCGTCGTAGATGCCGAGCAGGTCGTGGAACACGAGCACCTGGCCGTCGGTCGCGGGTCCGGCTCCGATTCCGATCACCGGGATGTGCAGGCGCGGCATCAGGACGGTGGACACCGCCCCCGGGATCGCCTCGATCACGAGCGAGAAGCACCCCGCCTGCTCGAGCGCGAGCGCGTCGCGGGCGACCCCGAGCGCGCGCTCGGCGGTCCGGCCCTGCGCGCGATAGCCGCCGAGCGCGGTCGCGGTCTGAGGCGTCAGCCCGACGTGGCCCATCACCGGGATGCCGGCGTCGACGATCGCGCGGGCGCGCTGAACGCTGGTGCCGCCGCGCTCGAGCTTGACCGCGTCACAGCCGGCCTCCTTGATGAACCGCTGCGCGGTGGAGATCGCCAGCTCGTCGGACGCCTCATAGGAACCGAACGGCAGGTCGCCGACCAGTAGCGGCGTCTCGAGCCCCCGCCGCACCGCTGAGGCGAGCATCAGCATCTCGTCGATCGATACGGGCACGGTCGAGGGGTAGCCGAGCACGGTCATCGCGCCCGAGTCGCCGACCAGCACGACGTCGACGCCCGCCGCCTCGGCGACCTGCGCGGACGGGTAGTCGTAGGCGGTCACCATCACGATCGGTTCCCCGAGGCGCTTCTTCTCCGCCAGTCGCGGAAGCGTCATCGGCAGCGGTGAGTCGAGGTTCTGGGGGATCGGGATACGGGGAGTTGCGGACATTGGCCTTCGCTCCTTACGCGATGGTTGGCGCTCCGCTGAGCAGAGTCGCCACCTCGCGGTCGATGTTGAGGATTTCGTTGCGCGCGTCCACGTGGACGACGCGCGGCGAGTAGTTGTCCAGCTCGTCGGGGTCGTACGCGGCGTAGGAGATCACGATGATCGTGTCGCCGCGATGCACCAGCCGCGCCGCGGCGCCGTTGACCTTCATGTCGCCCGAGCCGCGCTCGCCGGCGATCGTGTACGTCTCAAAACGCGCCCCGTTGTCGACGTCGACGACCGCCACCTGCTCGAACTCGCGAATGTCCGCTGCGTCGAGCAAGTCTGCGTCGATCGTGATCGACCCGACGTAGTGCAGGTCGCAGTCGGTCACGTTCGCGCGATGGATCTTCGATTTCAGCATCGTGCGTTGCATGTCAGCGCCTCCCGTTGCCGTTCGATCCGGCCTCTGGAGGCGGCTGGATCGGTTGGTTGTCAATCAGTCGCGTGCCGCCGACCCTGGCGGCAAGGACCGCGAGCACGTCGCCGGTGATCCGGCGCACCGGCACCAGCGTGTCGGCCGACACCAGTTCCACGTAGTCGGGCTCGATGTCGGCGCGCGCGAGCTCGGCGAGCGCAAGTTCGCGGGCGGTGCACGGATCGCGCTCGCCGGCGTTCACGGCGTCTGCCGCGGCGCGGAGCGCGCGATGAAGCGCTGTCGCGCGCGCTCGATCCTCCGGCGACAGGTGCATGTTGCGGCTCGACATCGCCAGCCCATCGGCCTCTCGGACCGTCGGGCACACCTCGATCGCGACCGGGATGTCGAGGTCGCGCACGAGCCGGCGGATCACGGCGGCCTGCTGCGCGTCCTTCTGCCCGAAGTAGGCGACATCGGGCGCGACCATGTTGAGGAGCTTGGTGACGACGGTCGTCACGCCGTCGAAGTGGGCCCGGCCGCGGTGCGCCCCCTCGAGCGTGTCGGTGAGCCCGGCCACCGACACGGTCGTCGCGAACCCGGAGGGGTAGACCTCGTCGACGAGCGGCGCGAACACGTAATCGACGCCGATTTCGGTGGCGAGCTCGGCGTCGCGCTCCGGATCCCGCGGGTACGCGTCCAGGTCGCCGGCATCGTTGAACTGGGCCGGGTTCACGAACAGCGACACCACGACCACGTCGCAGTCCCGGCGCGCGCGGCGCATGAGCGACAGGTGGCCCTCGTGGAACGCGCCCATCGTCGGGACGAGGCCGATCCTGCGGCCGGCCCGCCTGGGCGCGAGCAGCTCGGCGCGAAGCTCGGCAACGGTCCGAATCGTCTTCATCCCGGGTGGACCTCTCGGGCCGGGGTGGACGCGAGCGGCCGGTTGGCGGCCACGAGCGCCCGCGTCGCGGTCACGAGCTCGTCGAACAGCGGCACCAAATCCGGAGCCGCGTCCTCGACGGCCGCGCGCTGCCGCTCGATCGTCGCCTCGTCGCCGCGCGCGACGGGTCCGGTGAGCGCGCGCTCGGGGCCCAG
>DATJAA010000106.1:0-9453 GCA_035516815.1 Acidimicrobiia bacterium
GGGCTACGCCCGCGCCACGCGACGAAGAGCGGGACGAGCGCGATGCACGCGACTGGCCCGATGTCGACCGGCGGTCGACTGAGCGCGAGAAGCGCGCCCGAAGCGCCGGCCGCGACGACGCGGGCCAGCGTCGCCGGCCGCGGCGGCCTCACGCGCAGTCGCGACAGATCATGCGCTTGGGGTCGGCGAGCTGATGCAGCGGGAGCACGAGGAAGCAGCTCTTGCACAAGAACTCGTTCTCACGCCGCGGCATGATCTTCGTGCCCGCCTCACCCCGGTCGTCCGGTTCGTCTTCGTCCTCGTCGTCTTCCTCGAGTCCGGCGGCCACGGTGCGCTCGCGCAGTACGACGTCGAGCGCCTCCTCGACGTCGTCGGGATGGAGTTCCTCGTCGAGGTCGACGACATCGTCTTCCTCTTCGTCTTCGGCCGGCTCGGCCGGCGCTACGAGCACGCCGGGAACGGCGACCACGTCGATGATCTCCGTCTCCAGCTCTTCGTCCAGGTCGTCGTCGACGAGGACGTCGTCGTCATCGGCGAAGTCGTCGTCGAGGACGTCTTCGTCGAGATCCTCTTCGTCGAGCGTGGGCTCGTCGTCGAAGTCGTCGTCACTCATTGCGGGGTGCCTTCTGCGGGGGGAGGGGGTGTTGAGCAGGCATGTAACCGTCGCGAGGCGACAATCCTTCCCACTTCTATCGCCCCGTTGGGGGCGCGGAGTATAACGCCGCGGGAAGGTATGCGAGGCGCCACCAAGATGGGTGTCCGCCGGATCGGCCAAAGGGGTGGGCGGACCGGTCGAGAGCCGTTGGGGCCGCTGGGTGGCCCGGTCCGCGCGCGGCAGACGGGTTATCGCAACGTTCTCTAACCAGAACTCCCTGAGGTCCGCCCAACCCCTTCGTGACGCCTCGCTCCGTTGCAGCACATCGGCGTCTCCGCCGCCGCGCGGTCCGGGTCGTGCTCAGCGAGACCGAGACCGAGACCGAGGGCGTGGTGTAGTGAGCCTCAACGGCACAACGATGTCAAGCGAGCGCAGAACGCGTTGACCAGCAGCGACGCGCGTCGGTGCTGGTCAACGAGGACCTGAAAATTTCGCGGCGCGATCAGGTCGGCAACGCGCGCCGCATCTCCGCCGCGCGCTCCGCGTCCAAACGCTCGAGATCGTACGTTCCGTGGTCGACGAATCGCATCGCTTCCGCGATCGCGCGGTGGCCGGCGCGTTCCGCGATCTGCCGATGCATCTCCTGCGCGACTCGTCGATACGTCGGATGACCCTGGGGTGAGCTCCGGAGCTCGCAGAGGTGCATCGTTTCTCGCGCGTTCATTTGCATGACGTAGCGGATGCGATAGCCGAGCGACACCGCGTACGCGGCTTGCTCCGGGAACGGATCGACCAGCGCGGCGTACAAGCTCGCGGATCGCTCCATCGCGTCGTCGTACCGGGTGCCGAGACCGGCGTCGCGCACGGGCGCCGGCATCTCATAGCCGTGATGCGGTGTGAGCTGCTGCCACTCGATCGTGAGCATGCGGTGTCGCTGGAGATCGCGGAAGGCTCCGTAGTCGCCGAGGACGTCGAAGCGATACCCGGTCCGCTCGAACGCTCGGCCGGGCTTGTGCCTGCGGTTCTCCCGCTCGCCGACGTACGCGAGCATCAATGCGACGCGCGCGTCGGCCGGGAGCGTCCGCACGCGTTCGAGCAGCTGTGCTTCGGGCAAACGGGTGTGCGGGTAGCAGATCGCGGCGAGCACCTTGTCTTCGCCGTCAGGGTCCCAGTCGACCAACCCGACCTCGTTGGCGGGCTCGGGCCGCGCGTCGCCGAACATCCGGTGCACGAGCTCTTCGGTGCGGTCCCGCGTGGAAGCGAGGTAGTCCGACCACGCTCCCCCGCGCTCGGGTCGGTCGACACGCACGAGGAACGAGGGGATGACCTTGCGCAGCTCGTCCAGCATGAGTTGGGCGTACATCTGTGCCTCGGGCAACGGGTTGGCGCGCATCCGAAGCAGCAGCGCCTCGAATGCCTGCCCGGTGCCGTAGATTCCGACGTTCGACAACGTCGCCGCGGGCAACAGCCCACGCAGCGTGTCGCAGGCCTTGGCCTTGATCGTCTGCTTGTAGACGAAGTCGGAGTCGGTCGGTTGCTTCGGGTATTGCTCGCGCGCCCAATCCATCATCGCGGGCAGCGCCGCGCTGTACGTGTCGAAGAGGGCGTCGAGATCGGCGACGTAACGGGTGCCCATCGGCGACGCGCAAACCTGGGACGGGCGGAGGTAGCGGTACCGGCCCTGGAGGCGGGAGTCGTAGGGGATGTACCGCGTCGACTGCTCGAGGTACGCCATCAGGCGTCCCCACTCGAGGATCTTGGTGAGCAGGTTCGACGCCTGCTCGCAGGCGAGATGCACGCCACCGAGCTGGGCGACGGAGTCGTCGCCGTACTCGAGGAACACTCGGGCGTAGAGGTCTTCGGCGCGCTTCAGGCCGACGGTCGCGTCCACCGTGAGGTCGCCGGTCAGATCGAGATCGCCGACGAACTCGTCGAGAAAGAGGCGGCGAAGGCTCTTGTCCGAGCGCGAGTAACGCGCGAAGAGTGCGCCCTTCACGACCTCCGGCAGGTTGGTGAGCGCGAAGACCGGACCGTCGAGATTCGTGAAATAAGGGCGGAGACGATCGGCCTCGTTCTCGGTGAACGTCTCCGGCGCGTAGAGCATGGGACTGGCGATGGTAGCGACGCCCGGCCGGAGCGGCGCGCATGTCGTAACCGTCCTGCGGGGCCCGGGCGGCCCGTGGCGGAGCACCCTTGGAGGGCTGCTTTTCGGGCCGGCCCCGTGCCCCGGGGCAGGTTCAGAGCAGCAGGCGGTAGGCGCCCGGGAGCACGGTAACCTCGATGACAGCCGTGGTGAGAACGGACCGGCCGTCGATCTCGAGCGGGACCCGCCGGCCCGTCGTCACCGTGACGTGGGCGCCGGCATGTTGGCTGATGGCCGGGTGCGGAACATGGGTCCCGGTCGCCAGACGCGACCGGAGCTGGCGCCGCTGGCGACCCGGAACGGCGTACACCTGCACCTCCGCCCGTCCGTCGCCCGGGTGGCCGCGCGGCACGAGGTCGAGGCCGGCGCGGAACTGGCCGGTCGCGATGACGATGGTAGTGCAAGGGCCGTGGAAGACGGTCTTGTCGTTCACTCGCACCTGCGCGCCGAACCGCCGCGTGAACCGGCCGAGCGATCCGGGCGCGACTCCGAGCACGACCATGTTGACGGAGGTCAGCGGGCCCGTGCAACCATCGGCGTTCACGCGCAGGGCGTCGAGCCTCGCCTCCGTACCGGGCGGTGTGCTGTCGCCCGTTGCGGTCGTCCTCTGGAGTCCGACGGCGTCGGCGAGGTCGGATCGCTCGCCGGGTTCGAAGCGGATCAGCGCGCCCGGATGTTGTTCCACCATCCGGGCGAGGGCGGTGTCATCCCCGGAGACCCGGACGTCCGCCGGTGTACTCGCGGGCGTCCCCCATTCCTCGCCCGGCCGGATCATGCGGCCGGCGCGGTGACGACGCTCGACGCCGCGACCACGCCGCGCAGGCACGCGTCCGCCGCCGCACGCGCCGTTGCGGCGGTCGCGGGTTCGGCCACCACGTCGCCGATCTGGCGGAGCAGGTCGATCGTCTGTTTGACGTTGCGGACGAAGTCGCCGCCGGTCATCTCCTCGTCCTCGAGCACATCGGCCAGGTCGTCGCCCTGCACCCACGCGTAGATCGCGGCGGTGAAGCCCGGGTCCGGGCGCCGCGTCTCGGGGAGGCGGGCCTCCCGCTCGGCCAGGTGGAGGTCGCGCCAGATCCCGTCGAGGGCCCGGCTACGGCGCGCGACCTCGTGGCTCGGCCATCGCGGCGGTGGGAGGACGTCGTCGCTGTCGGGACCGCGCCGCTGGAAGGTGAAGCACGACACGACGGCCGCCATCGTCGCCGGGTCGATGCCGTCGAGGCGGCCTTCGCGGACCGACTCTGCGACGACGAGATCGCCTTCGGCATTGAGCCGGGAGAGCACCAGGCCCGCGTCGGTGAGCGTCCAGTTCTCGACGTAGCCCCACGTCCGCAGGACACCGAGCACGCGGTCGAACTGCCGGGCCAGGCTCTCGCTGCGTGACGACACGTGCCGCTCGAGCCGCGCGATGTCGCGCGCGATGCGGTCGGCCTGCCATGCCGCGCGCAGGGCGACGTCGGCGCCCGGCGCGTCGTGCAGTGGATGCGCGGCGATCTCGGCCTGGAGGTCGGCGACGTCACCGTCGGCATCGACCGGGAGCTCTGCGTCGGTGACCTTGAGGCGCCGCAAGCGCTCGAGCGCGGTGCGCTGGAACGATTGGCTGCGCGGTGCGAACGGCCGCGGGAGCTCGATCGTCGCCACCTTCCGCACCTGCCCGCGGAAATCGTCCGGGGAGAGCCTCACGAGCGACTTTCCCTGAGTCAGCGCGAGAACGCGTTGCTGGCCGCTCCCCCGCTCTTGTTTCAGAACGACGACCCGGCCGCCCCGCTTGGGAACGATCAACACGTCGCCCGGACGGAGCGCTTCGAATCGGCGGTCCGAGCGGCCGTGCTCGGCGCGCCGCGCGGCGTCGAGTGACGCAAGCAACCGGCGGTACTCGTGCACGTCGCCGGCGGGATGGCTCGCGGCTTGCTCGGCCCGGGTGAGTTGCTCACGACGCTGCTCGAGCTCGCGTTCGACCGCGACGACGTCGCGATCGGCGTGGAACTGCGCGAAGGAGAGATTCAACAGGTGACGGGCCTGCTGCGGCGGGTAGCGCTGCACGAGGTTGGCCGCCATGTTGTACGTCGGGTGGAACGACGACGTGAGGGCGTACGTGCGGCGGGATGCCAGCCCCGCGACCTGTTCGAACGGCACGAACGGATCCCAGAGGACCACGACGTATCCGACCTCGTCGATGCCGCGCCGCCCGGCCCGCCCGGCCAGCTGGGTGTACTCGCCCGGGGTCAGGAACTCGTGATGCTCCCCCGTGAACTTCGACAGCTTCTCGATGACGACCGACCGCGCCGGCATGTTGATGCCGAGTGCGAGCGTCTCGGTTGCGAACACGACCTTCAACAGCCCGGCCGCGAACGCTTCCTCGACGGCCTCCTTCATCGGCGGTACGAGCCCGGCGTGATGGGCGGCGACCCCCGCTTCCATGCCCGCGAGCCACATGTCGTAGCCCAAGACGTCGAGATCGGTATCCGACAGCGACTCGACGTGCCGTTCGGATATCGCGCGCAGTGCCCGCCGCTCGTCGGTGTCGGTCAGCCGCATGCCGGTTGCGAGGCATTGTTCGACGGCCTGGTCACAACCCGCGCGTGAGAACACGAAGATGATCGCGGGCAGCATGCGCTCGTCGGCGAGCCGCTCGACGACCTCGGTGCGCCACGGCTTGTACAGCCGGCGGCGGCGCTGCCCGCGATCGGGCACGTTGCGCCCGTCGAGGCGGGTCGCCACCGGGTTCGGCCGCGACTCGCCGTCGTGGTCGACGAAGGTCGGGAGGAGATGCAGGCTCGAAGAGCTCCGATCGCCGACGAGGTACAGGTGTACGAGATCGACGGGCCGTCGCTCCTCGATCACCGTCTCGGTGGCGCCCCTCACCGTCTGCATCCAGGCCGCGACCTCCTCCGCGTTCGAGACGGTCGCGGAGAGCGCCACGATGTCGATCGCCGACGGCAGGTGGATGATCACCTCCTCCCAGACCGCGCCCCGCGCCGGATCCTGGAGGTAGTGCACCTCGTCGAGCACGACGTAGCGCAAGCCTCGCAGCGCGTCCGATTCCGCGTAGATCATGTTGCGCAGCACTTCGGTGGTCATCACGACGATCGGCGCGTCGCCGTTGATCGCGTTGTCACCGGTGAGCAGCCCCACTCGGTCGGGACCGTAGGCCCGGGCGAAGTCGCCGTATTTCTGGTTCGACAGCGCCTTCAGCGGAGTCGTGTAGAACGCCTTCGCTCCCTGGGCGAGGGCGCGGGCGATGGCGTATTCGGCGACGATCGTCTTGCCGGATCCTGTCGGCGCGGCGACGAGCACGGAGCGACCCGCGTCGAGCGCGTCGAGCGCGTCGAGCTGGAATTGATCGAGCGGGAACGGGCGTTCGGCCGCGAACGCCGCCCGGATCGCGGTGTCGGTCACGGCCCCTTGGTGGTCGGCGATGCCACGGTCGTCGGCGAGGTGCCCGACTTGGCCGTCGTCGACGGCCCCGTGGTCGCGTGCGTCGGCGGCGCGGTGGTGGACGCGGACGCGGGCGTCGCCGGCGTCACCGGATTCGAGATCTCGGGAGCGTGGGGGTAGTGCCGGATCGCCCCGCCGGGCCAGAGCAGCGCGCCGGCGAACGCGATCACGACGACGACCAGCACCACACCCGCGATCGTCCGGGCGAGGCCGAAGCGCGGCCGGCGCGAGCGTGTGAGCAGGTACGCCGCGACGAGGCCGATGACGGCCAGCGTCACAACCCCCAGCACGGTCATGCGCGGCTGGCGGTTGAACAGGCCGCCGCCGCCCGGGAGGCCCGACGGACCGGGACGCATCAGCCAGATGAGCAAGGCGGTGCCGAGCACGATTCCGGCGCACACCGCCGCGGCGACGATGACCTCCGATCGCGGACGGGCCCGCACGAACGGCTGGCGGCTACGGGAAGGACTCATGGCTGCGTCACCGTTTCATCATTCGCCCGATCACGATGGCGATCTCATAGAAGAGGTACATGGGGACAGCCATGAAGAATAGGGAGAACGGGTCGGAGCTCGGCGTTATGACCGCCGCGAAGGTGACGATTCCGACGATCATCCACCGGCGGATCCGCCGTAGCTGGCGTGTGTTGACCGCTCTGACCATCAGCAGGAAGACCAGCAGGACCGGAAACTCGAACGCGACCCCGAACGCGGCGATCATCAGCGCGACGAGCGTCAGGTATTTGTCGGCCGTGAGGAACGGCTGGATCTGTGGTCCTCCTGCGCCGAGGAGGAACTCCAGCGCCTTTTCGACGGTGAACCATGCGACGACCCCGCCGAGGGCAAAGAGCAGCATGATCGCGATCAGGAATCCGACGCCGTAGCGACGTTCGTTCTTGTGCAGACCCGGTACGACGAATCGCCAGATCTCCCAGAAGATGAACGGCACCGAGAGCGCGATCCCGCCGTAGGTCGCGACCTTGACCCGCACGAGCAGGGGCTCGAGCGGACCGGTCGCGATGAGCTTGCAGCCCGTCGTGGCCGTCGCGCCACAGGTCTTGTTCGCGGTGCCCTTCGTCACCGCTTCGTAGGGACCGGACAAGAAGTGGAGAATCCGGTTGTAGAAGACGAAGACCAGGACCGAGAAGACGACGAGGACCACAGCGCAGGTGATCACGCGCCGGCGCAACTCGGTGAGATGCTCGACGAGCGTCATCCGCCCTTCGTCGGCTTGTGCAGCGCTCATGGTTCAGCCTCCGCGGGCCGGTCAGCTGAACGATCGAGGCCCGGCGAAGCCGTCGTCGGTGACGTCTTCGGCCGGCGGTTCGTCGGGCAGGGCTCCTGGCGGCAGCGCGGCGTGGTCGGTCTCTTCGGCGGCCGCTTGCGCATTGGCCTGCCCGCCGCTCGGCGGCTGGAAGTCGGGGTGCAGCACGTGCTCGAGCTCGTCCCGGACGGTGTCCTGCATGCGGCGCAACTCGCGCATAGCCGCCCCGACCTGCCGGGCGATGTCCGGGAGACGCTGTGGCCCGAAGACGATCATCGCGACCACGAGAATGAGGATGATTTTTTCGGGTCCGAGACTCATGGCGAAGAGGTGCCGACGAGTCGATCCTACTGCCGCCCGGGGTGCCGGCTCGCGCGATCAGTCGCCCGAAAGTCGGTCGCGCGTGAGCGACGTCTCGTCACGCAGACGCGACAGCGCGTCGTTCAGCGCAACCCGCTGCTCGCGGCCGAAGCGGTCGACCGCGGTGACCGTCGGTGAGAGTTCGCGCCGCACGCGGCCGGCCAGAACGACGAGGGCGGCAAGACCGGCGAGGCAGAGCGTCAGTGGAAGGAGCCAGAGCACGGGCCGACCCTATCGGTTGAGGGAGCGGCGCACCTCCGCCGCGAGTTGCTCGAACCAGGCGTTGTCCGCCAAGAGCAGGTGGAAATCGAGCAGGTCGTCCGGTGTGAGCGGCGGACCGATACGCGATTCGCCGAGCTCGGCCGGCAGACGCCATACCTGCATGCGGACGCCGCTCGAGACGAGCAAGTCGACGATCCGGCGGCTCGCTTCCTTGGCGACGGCCTGCCGGCAGTCGGGGCAACGGAAGCAGTACGAGCCGCGTTCGTCGTCCGCGCAGACCCGAACCGTCAAGTCATCGGCGGTCAGCTGGACGTCGCCACAGCTGGGGCAGTTCGCCCGGATCGTCGTCACCGCGTCACCCATCCCTGGTCCGCTCGGATTCCCGCAACCGCCGCCGGGTGGCGGCTGTTACACCCTTCGGCAGGCCCCAGGGGCGGCTTGAGGTTCCGCAGCTGAGGCCCTGGTCACACTGGGCGAGAATGCGGACGGGCGTGGCACCATGCCTGGCTGTGGCCGTCATCACGTTTGCGCATCGCGGCGCGCGACTCCTGGAGCCGGAGAACACCATTCCGGCGTTTCGTACCGCTCTCGCCCAGGGTGCGACCGGTATCGAGACCGACGTCTGGCTCTCGGCCGACGGTGCGGTCGTGTGCGCCCACGATCCGGTTGTGTCCCGCGGCCTCCGGCGGCGGCGGCTCGCGTCGATGACAGCCGACGAGCTGGCCGCGTACGGCATCCCGGAAATGGCCGACGTCTACGGCGAGCTCGGGACGGCCTTCGAGTGCTCGGTCGACGTGAAGTCGCCGGACGCGGCGGCCGCCCTCCTGGAGGTCGCCCGCAGACACGACGCGCTGGAGCGGCTGTGGGTCTGCTCACCCGATGTCGAGCTGCTGAAAGGTCTGCGCGACGAGGTACGCGTGAAGCTGACGCACTCCGATCGCCGCACCGCGATCGCCGCTCCGCTCGAGCGCCACGCGCACGACCTCGCCGCCGCGGGGGTCGACGCGATGAACCTGCACCACACCGAATGGAGTGCGGGCCTCGTGTCGCTGTTCCATCGCTACGACATCAAGGCGTTCGCATGGGACACCCAGGAGGTGCGCCACATCCGGGCCGTGCTCGCGATGGGCATCGACGCCGTCTACTGCGATCGTCCGGATCGCATGGTCGCGACGGTCGGCGAATGGGTGGCCGAGTAGGCGGACAGCTCAGAGCAGCCCGAGGCGCGTCAAGGGCCAGATACGCACGAACACGCGCCCGACGATCTCGCCTTTGGTGATCGAACCGAAATAGCGCGAGTCGCGCGAACCCGCACGGTTGTCGCCCATCACCCAGTAGTGGTCGGGCGCGAGTGGTCCGGTGGGAAAGCACTGCGTCGCGAAGGCGGCGCAGTTCGTGATGGTCCCGGCCGGTAGATACGGCTCGTTCAGCA
>DATJAA010000107.1:0-4405 GCA_035516815.1 Acidimicrobiia bacterium
CGGAGTCTGGCCGCGCCCGCTCACCCGAGGCGTCCAGCAGCACCAAGAGTTCACCTCGTCGCCATCGCGAGGTCGGAAGACGGATCGCTATCGCAGCCAGTTGCCGCGCCGACGGCGGGGAGGCTCGGGTGGCTCGTCCGCCGGGACCACGCCGGGCACGAGGGCTTGCAGCGTGCGTTCCGCTACTCCCACGGCGGCGCCGCGCTCGCGCGCGAGCGACTCCGCGGCCAGCCGGAGACTCCGCTCGTGTTCGAGCTCGGCCCGGAGCCGGCCGACTTCCAGCTCCAGCTCGTCCCGGGTCGGTCGACGCCCACGCGGCTTCGCGGTGTCCATGTCCACCCGGGCATAGTGCCTCACCACCCGGAAGGATTGTGACCACCGTGCGGGATGGGCGCCGTTTTCGCACGGCGCGCCTCCTGGATGTGACGGGAATCATCCGTCTCACGGTCCCAACAGTTGGCACGCTGCACACCCGCACACCCGCACACCCCTCGCACCTCACCCTGTGCGTTCGCTGAGCCTGGGTTGGGCCTTGACCGCCACGGGGAGTGTTCGCTAAACATGGGGGCGGAGTGGCTGGCTTTGGGGGACCCGGCGCGTGCGCGGTTGGGACTATCCCCAGGTACCGCCAGCAGAGGGCGGTGTCGGTGGACGGGCGTGAGGTTTCCCGAGTGCGGGGGTCGCGGGCATTACTGATCGCGTCCGCCGCGGTCATCCTGGGTTGCGCGCTGCTGACTCCGGCCATCGGGAGGTCCGCCGGCGCGGCCGGTTCGATCGCGTATCCCGACTTGATCTCGGTGATCCCGGCCAGCGACCTCGCGATCACCCACCCCACTCCCACCACGAAGGAGTTCGACTACTCGCACGTCGTCTTCAACGCGGGCGCCGGACCGCTCGAGGTGCAGCCGACGAACTACGACCCGAGCACGAACCTCGCCACCGGCGTGCAGGACCTGTACTCCTACGACTCGAGCGGGAACGCGACGCTCGCGCAGACGCATACCGCGCGGGACCAGTTCTTCTACCACACGGTTCACCAGCACTATCACTTCCCGCTTGCGACGTTCGGTCTCTACAGCGTGAACAACGACGGCTCGCTGGGCACCCCCGTCGCGGTCAGCCCGAAGAACGGATTCTGTCTGGGTGACGACGTGAACCTCGACCCGACACTGCCGAACTCGCCGACCAGCAAGGGGTACAACGGTCAGACGTGTATCGACCCGACCGCGACGCGCGGCATCTCGGTGGGTTGGGGCGACCACTACGACAAGGCCGATCCCGGTCAGGGCATCGACATCACCGGCGTTCCCGACGGCACGTACTGGTTCCACAGCGTCGTCGACCCCGACGGCAACTTCCTCGAGTCCGACAAGACCAACAACACCACCGACATCAAGGTTCGTATCAGCGGCGACTCCGTCACGCCGGTGAGCCCGCTCATGTCGCAGGGCGCGTTCGTGTTCGATCAGTCGTTCCTGGTCGACGGCACGTCGACCGCGTCCACTCCGGCGTTCAACACCTCGGCGCCGAACGAGCTACTCGTCGCGTTCGTCGCGGCCGACGGCGGAACGGGAGCGCAGACCGCGACGCTCACCGGCGGCGGCCTCACCTGGACGCTCGCCCGCCGAACGAACACGCAGACCGGAACGGCCGAAGTGTGGACCGCGATGGCGACGAGCCCATTGACGAACGCGGTCGTGAAGTCGACGCTTTCGGGCGGATTCGGGGAATCACTGAGCGTCTTCGCAATCCGCGGCGCATCCGGAATCGGCGCGACCGGGAGTGGCAGCGGGTCGGCGGGATCGCCGGGTGCGTCGCTGACGACGACAACGCCGGGCTCGTGGGTCATGGCGGTCGGTGACGACCCCGATCACGCGCTGCCGGCCGTCCCCACCTCCGGCCAGACCACCGTGCACCAGTACGTCGACCTCACGGGCCGCGACTCGCTCTGGATGGAAGCGATGCCGGCGCCGACCGCGGCCGCGGGCACGCCGGTCTCGTTCACCCATTCGTATCCGGGTGGCGACCAGTGGAACGCGACCGCCGTCGAATTGCTCCCGGCGACCAGCTCCGATCACACGCCGCCGGTCATCAGCGGCGTCTCGGTCTCCAGCCTCGGATCGAACCACGCAACGGTGTCGTGGAACACCGACGAGCCTTCGTCCTCGCGGGTCGACTACGGCCTCACTCCCTCGTTCGGACAATCGACGACGCCCGATCCCATCTTGGTCACACAACACTCGGAGCAGGTCACGGGCCTCACGCCCAGTACCACCTACTCGTTCCAGGTCGCCAGTACCGACTCGGCCGGTAACACGGCAACGAACGGGCCGTCGACGTTCACCACCACACCACAGGGAACGAATCCCGCGGTGCTGTCGAACATACGACAAGCCGATCTCGAACCGGACCAAGCGATCATCGCGTGGAACTCGGACGAGTCCACCGACAGCCAGGTCGACTACGGCGTCACCTCGAGCTACGGGAGCAGCTCCACGCTCGATCCGTCGATGACGACGTCGCACTTCGTACTGATCACGAACCTGCAGCCGTCGACTCTGTATCACTACCGCGTCGAGGGGACCGACGAGTTCGGCAACTTCGGATCGTCGACCGACCTCACGTTCGAGACCCCCGCCATACCACCACTCATCTCGGTCGATCGGACGACATCGCTCGACGGCACCGGCTCGCTCCATACCGCGCCGTTCAGCACGGCGGGTGCGGCCGAAACCTTGGTGGCGTTCGTCAGTGCCGACGGATCCGGGTCGACTGCGCAGACTGCGACTGTCACAGGAGGCGGTCTGACCTGGACGATGGACACTCGCGCCAACGCGATGCCCGGTGACGCGGAGGTCTGGCACGCGTTCGCGCCCGCGAAGGTGTCCAACGCCGTCATCACCTCGACGCTCGCGTCGGGGTCGTTCGATCAGTCGCTCACGGTCATCGCATTCAAGGGTGCCGTCGACGTCGGGTCGGTCGCGTCGGCGAGCGCGCCAACCGGGGCGCCGACGGCATCGCTGAGCACGACCGGACCCAGTGCAGTGATCTACGGTGCGGGCAGCGACGCGACGAGCGCGACCGCCCACGCGCCGGTCGGCGGACAGTCGCTGGTGCACCAGGATCTCGACACCGCGGCCGCGAACACGTTCTGGGTGCAGCAGCTCGACGGCGACAGTGGAGCAGTCGACAACTCGATCACGATCGCCGACACGGCGCCGACCACCGACGCGTTCAACCTGTCGGTCGTCGAGATCCGACGGCCGATCAGCGTCCCGCCGCCCGCGCCCATCGCACCGAAGATCTCGACCATCGCCCTCGGCGCGCTCGGCGCAACCTCCGCGACGATCACCTGGACGACGAATGTAGCCGCGACCTCGCAGGTGATCTACGGAACGACGACCTCGTTCGGCCAGTCGAGCACCATCGACCTGGTGGGCAAGACCACGCACGCAATCACCCTGACGGGTCTCGCGCCACACACGCGGTATCGCTACGAGATCGTGAGCGCGAACGGTGTCGGGCAGGCACCCGCGGGCGCGCGCACGCTCCGCACCGGCGGGCCGAGTGCGCCCGAGATACTGGTCGAGACGGCAGGGAGCGGGCAGGTCACGCTGAAATGGAAGCCGGCGGTCGCCTCCGACGGAGCAATCACCGACTACATCGTGACCCCGTACGTCGCGGGCTTCGCGCAGCCGGAGATCGACTTCTCTTCCTCGCTCACGACCGAGGCCGTCACCGGTCTGGCGAACGGCACCGCATACACATTCACCGTCGTCGGCGTGAACGCGGTCGGGACGGGTCTGATCTCGCCGCCGAGCGCGAGCATCGTGCCCGGAACACCGACGGCGCCCCGATCGCAACGCGCGACGGCCGGGGCGGCGAGCGCGTCGGTGCAGTGGAAGGCGCCCCTTTCCGACAACGGCGCAATGATCACGGGCTACGTCGTCACCCCGTTCGCCGACGGCGTCGCCGAGCCGAGCCAGACCTTCGCGTCGGCGGCGACCGCGGAGGTCGTCATCGACTTGACCGCCGGGACGAGCTACCGCTTCACCGTCGCGGCAATCAATCAGTACGGCGCCGGGGCCGCGTCGCGCTTGACGCCCGCCGTCACCCCGACGTGAGCTGACCCGATCCACGGCTGACACTCAGCGCGGGTGAGCCGGCAAGGGTCTGCAAGACGACGCAGTATCGCTCCGTCAACCGCAACAGCGTGTCGAGCTGCTCCTCGCTCGCGTCGGTGTCGAGCTCGAAGCGCACGCGAATCGCGGTGAAGCCGACCGCGGCGTCCTTGGCGACGGCGAGAGTGCCCCGGAAATCGAGATCGCCGTCCACCAGCACCCGGCCGCCCCTGATCGGTATCTCGAGCGAAGTCGCGATCGCGCGAAGGGTCACGCCCGCGCAC
>DATJAA010000108.1:0-12487 GCA_035516815.1 Acidimicrobiia bacterium
TGGCATCACCAATTTCACCGCGGCGTGTGTGTCGTCGAACGGTGGTACGGCCGGGACGAACTCGGCTGCGGGTTCGCCGATAGTCATCGGCGGCCTGTCGAACGGGAAGTCGTACACGTGCACGGTGACCGCGACGAACGCCAACGGCACGAGCGCGCCGTCGCCGGCTTCGGCGAAGGCGATTCCGAGCACGATTCCGTCGGTGCTCGTGCAACCGACGGTGGGGTTCGGGAACGCGCAGGTTTCTGTCTCGTTCGTCGTGCCGTTCGACGGCGGGAGCGCCATCACGAGTTTCGGGGCGGCGTGCGTGTCGTCGAACGGCGGCGCGGCGGGATCGGCGTCGGGCCCCGGTTCGCCCGTCGTCGTCGGGTCGTTGACGAACGGGAAGACGTACACGTGCACCGTGACGGCGACGAACGCGAACGGTACGAGCGCGCCGTCGCCCGCGTCCGCGCCCGTGGTGCCGAGCACGATTCCGGCCGCGCCGGCGCAACCAACGGCGGGGGTCGGAAACGGGCAGTTGACGGTGTCGTTCGTCGCACCGGCGGACGGCGGCAGCATGATCATCCGCTTCGACGCCTCGTGTAGTTCGTCGAACGGAGGTGTCGCCGGCTCGAACTCCGCGGTGACCTCGCCGATCTCGGTCGGGTCCCTGTCGAATGGGAAGTCGTATTCGTGCACGGTGACGGCGACGAACGCGAACGGTACGAGCCCGCCGTCGCCGGCGTCCGCCCCGGTAATCCCTAGCACCGTCCCGAACGCGCCGGGGCAGCCGACGGCGGGGGTGGGTAACGGCGAGTTGACGGTGTCGTTCGTCGCCCCGTTCAACGGGGGCAGCCCCATCACGGGGTACACGGCCGCGTGTGCGTCGTCGAACGGAGGGGCGCCGGGCTCGGCAACCGGCGCCGCATCGCCCATCGTCGTCGCGGGTTTGTCCAATGGGGATACGTATACGTGCACGGTGACCGCGTCGAACAGCAACGGAAGCGGCGCCCCGTCGGTGCCCTCGCCCGCGGTCGTCCCCACTCGTGTTCCCGATCCGCCGGCGGCCCCGGCCGCGGCGCCCGGGAACGCCCGGTTGACCGTGTCGTTCGTCGCGCCCTTCGACGGCGGGAGCGCGATCGTCGGCTACGGGGCGGCATGTGTCTCCTCGAACGGTGGCCTGCCCGGAGCGAAGGCCGGTGTGAGCTCGCCGATCGTGGTCACGGCGTTGTCGAACGGGAAGTCGTACACGTGCACGGTCACGGCGACGAACGCGAACGGTACGAGCGTGCCGTCGCCCGCGTCGGCCGCGGTCGTTCCGAGCACCGTTCCGACCGCGCCGGCCCAGCCGAAGGTCGCGGTCGGCAACGCGCAGCTCACGGTGTCGTTCGCGGCGCCGTCCAGCGGTGGGAGTCCGATCACGAGTTACACCACGACGTGCTCGTCGACGAACGGCGGGAAGCCGGCGAGCAAAGCCGGGCCCCGCTCACCGCTGACGGTCACCGGCGTCACCAACGGCCGGACGTACAAGTGCGCCGTGATCGCGCGGAACGCGAACGGCGCAGGTCGCGGCTCCGTGGCGTCGGTTCCCGTGGTCCCCTTCGATCCCGCCACCGTCCGCGCCCGGTCCGTCCACGGCTTCCGGCTGTTCGCGGGTGACGGCGGAGTCTTCACCTTCGGCGACGCCGCGAACTACGGCTCCGCCGCCGGCCTCGCGAGGGATCCCGTCGTCGGGATGGCCTCCACCTTCGACGATCGCGGCTACTGGCTGGTCGCGTCGGATGGCGGCATCTTCAGTTTCGGCGACGCGCGTTTCTTCGGGTCGACCGGCGCGATGCGGCTGACGCAGCCGATCGTGGGGATGACGGCGACACCGACGGGGAAGGGCTACTGGCTGGTCGCGTCGGATGGTGGCATCTTCACCTTCGGCGACGCGCGCTTCCACGGCTCGGCGGCTCCCGTCGCACGGTCGCCTATCGCCGGCATGGCAACGACGGCGACGGGTGCCGGGTATTGGATTGCCGCGTCCGACGGTTCGGTGTACGCCTTCGGCGACGCGCCCGCGCTCGGGGGGGCGCCGGCTTCGGCGCTGCGGCTCCCGGTACGCGGCATCGCGAGCACCTCCAGCGGACGCGGCTACTGGCTCGCCGCCGGCGACGGAGGCCTGTTCGCGTTCGGGGACGCGCCATACCTACCCTGGCCGGCGCCGCTGGTGCTCTCCGATCCGATCCGCGGTGTGAGCAGGTAGGTGCGTCTCCGGCCGGTCAACCCGAGATCATGAGGAAGCCGGCCCGGGCGGTGCTCCCGAAGTTGCCGCGCGCGGTGACGCTGTAGATGCCCGTCGGCGCGTCGGGTGCACTCTGATACGTCGCGGTGACGGCGCCGGTGGGCGACGCGGTGTGCGGGCCGCCGGTGAACGCGGACGTGGCCGAGTCGACCTCGAAGGTGATCGTCTCCAGCGGCGCGGCACCGGTGAGGGTCAACCGAAAGGCCTGCCCCGGCCGCCCGCCGGCCGGGTTCACCTTCAGCTTCAACGGCGGCGCGGGCGGGATCGACAGCGTCTGCCCGGCGACGAGCCGATCGGGATCGGCGAGGTGATTGCGGGCGACGAGCGTCGCGACGGAGATGCGAAATTGCCGGCTGATCGCCGTGAGCGTGTCGCCCGACTTCACGCGATACGCGATCAGCGGCACGGTCGTCGTCGTGGAGCTGGTCGGCGCCGTCGACGCCACGGGCGCGGCCTCGGGTCGCGCGCCCGAGCCGCCACACGCAGCCAGCAGAGCCGCGAGCGTTATTACAGTCGCGAGGGAGCGAATTGCCCCACGGGCGTCGGGAGTCCACAGGTCGCGAGCGTGCTCGATCATCGACGTCTCAGCATTACCCGTTGTCGGCGGTCCTCAAGCAGCGCGCCGCGCCGGCGGCCGCCGCGCCCGCACTCGACACCCGCGCCGGCGCGGGCCGCGCATGGGTCAGAGCTTGTAGAGTTTGGCGGCGTTCTCGCCGAGGATCTTTCGCTGCACCGCGGGACTCAAGGCCTCGAGGTTGTGCTCGGCCGTCTTCAAGGGCTCCGGGTACAGGCACGTCGGGTGCGGGAAGTCGGTCTCGAACATGATGTTGTCTTCGCCGACCGACTCGATGAGCGACGCGAGGTTGCGCTGCTCGAACCACGTCGTCGCGTAGATGTTCTGCTTGAAGTACTCCGACGGGAGCATCGACATCGACGCCTTGGCTTGCGGGGCGTTCTCGTCCATCTCGTAGTCGAGCGCCTCCAGGATGAACGGGATCCAGCCCGTTCCGCTCTCGACGGACACGATCTTGAGGGCGGGATAGCGGTCGAACATCCCCGAGCAGATCATGTTGACGACGACCCGCGCGTTGCCGACGAACAGCAGTGCGCCGCCGATCGCGAGCTTGGTGTCGTCGTCGTGCGACTCCCACGGGTAGTTGCCGAAGAAGTTCATCGTCGTGAGGCTGGCGCCGATGTGGAAGTGCACCGGCATCTCGAGCGCCGCGCACGCTTCCCACACCGGGTCCCAAGCCCGGTTCGCGAGGTCGGGCGAGCCGAGGTCTTGCGGGTCGGAGGTGAGGTTGACGCCCCGCAGCCCCAGGTTCTTCGCGCGTTCAACCTCACGCACGCACCCGTCGATGCTCCACGCGGGGAGGATCGCCATCGGGAGCAGGCGGTTGCCTGACTCGGCCTGGATCTCGGCGTTCGCGTCGTTGAAGATCTCGAGACAGAGATCGCGGAGTTGCTCGTCCTTGACGAGGTCGCCGAGCGTCTGACCACCGAGGCCGACGACGCCCGGGAACACGATCTGGGCCCAGATGCCGATCTCGTCGAGCAGCTCCATGCGCGCGGCGGGATCGTGCGAGGCCGCGTGCCCTTGCTCGATCTCCCATTCGTAGAGGCCCTCGAAGGACCGGCCTTTGTGGCCGTGCTTGTCGACGACGCCACCCGCGCCGGCCCGGCCGAGCACGACATCGCCTTCGACGAGCCACGTCGCGGCGCCGTCGACCTGGCCGACGTGGGGCACCCGGTCCCTGAACGCGGCGGGGGCCCGGCTCGTCCAGAGGTCGTGCTGTTCGGTCATGTGCGTGTCGGCGTCGATCACCTTGACCTGGTCGAGCGGGAGCGGCATGGCGATTTCCCCTCTGTGCGTGAGTAGCTAGCTGTTCTGCGGGAACCCCAGGTTGATGCCACCGTGACTCGGGTCGAGCCACCGGCTGGTGACGACTTTGCCGCGCGTGAAGAAGTGCACACCGTCGCGGCCGTAGGCGTGGGTATCGCCGAACAGCGAGCTCTTCCATCCGCCGAAGCTGTAATAGGCGACGGGAACAGGTATCGGGACGTTGATCCCGACCATTCCCACCTCGACCTCGTTCTGGAAGCGGCGCGCGGCGCCGCCGTCGTTCGTGAAGATCGCGGCGCCGTTGCCATATTGGTTCGCGTTCACGAGCGCGAGCGCCTCGTCGTAGGTGGCGGCGCGGATCACCGACAGGACGGGTCCGAAGATCTCGTCGGTGTACAACTCCATGTCGGGTGTCACGTGATCGAAGAGGGTCGGTCCCAACCAGAATCCGTCGGCATCACCTCGGAACGCGCGCTCGCGCCCGTCGACTACGAGCGACGCACCGGCCTTCACACCCGCATCGAGGTAGGACGTCACCTTCCCCAGGTGCGTCTTGGTGATGAGCGGCCCCATGTCGGTACCGTCCCGGCCGTTGCCGACCGAGAGCTCACCGATGCGGTCGGCGATCTTGCCGACGAGCGCGTCACCGGTGGCACCGACCGCCACCACTACGGAAATCGCCATGCATCGCTCGCCCGCGGAGCCGAAGCCCGCGTTCACCGCGGCGTCGGCGGCGAGCTCGAGGTCGGCGTCGGGCAGGACTACCATGTGGTTCTTCGCGCCGCCGAGTGCCTGTGCGCGCTTGCCGAAACGAGTCGCGGTCTCGTAGACGTAGCGTGCGATCGGGGTCGAGCCGACGAACGACACCGCCTTCACGCCCGGATGCGCGAGCAGCCGATCGACGGCCACCTTGTCGCCGTGGACGACATTGAAGACTCCTGCCGGCAGGCCCGCTTCCGCCCACAACTCGGCCAGCCGGTTCGCGGCCGAAGGATCCTTCTCGCTGGGCTTGAGAATCACAGTGTTGCCGGCCGCGACGGCAATCGGGAAGAACCAGCACGGCACCATGGCCGGGAAATTGAACGGGCTGATGATCGCGACGACCCCGAGCGGCTGGCGCACCGACGCGACGTCGACACGATCGGACACCCCCTCGGAGAAACCGCCTTCGAGCAGGTGCGGCAGGCCGCAGGCGAACTCGACGACCTCGAGGCCGCGCCCGACCTCGCCGCGCGCGTCACTCAGCACCTTGCCGTGCTCCGAGGTGATGATGGCGGCCAGCTCGTCGGCGCTCCGGTCGAGGAGATCGCGGAAGCGGAAGAGGATCTTCGAACGTTGCGCGAGCGACGACGCGCGCCACGCCGAGTACGCGCTGCTCGCTGCCGCGACCGCGTCGTCGACGTCGGCCGCCGACGCGAAGGCCACCCACTTCGTCACGCGTCCCGTGGCGGGATCGAAGACATCGCCGTGACGCGCCGGCGTTCCCGTCGAAAGTGCTCCGCCGATCCAGTGATTGACGATCGGCGGGTCGGGAGCGGGCATCGCAACCAGTCTCGCCGACGGAGGGCGCGGCCTCCAAACGTTTCGTCGATGGATCGGCTGTACAGTGCGCCGCATTCGGCGAGCCGCGTGCGAGCCCCGCGCGGAGGAGGCTGGCTGTGGCGACGGTCGAAGTCGACGGCACGACGATCGCGTACGAGATCATCGGTGAAGGCCCTCCGTGGGTGATCACGCCGGGCGGTCGTTTCTCCAAGGAGACACCGGGCGTGCGCGAGCTGGCCGAAGCTCTCGCCGCGCGCGGCCGGCGGGTGCTCATCTGGGACCGTCCGAACACCGGCGCGTCCGACGTCTGTTTCGCCGGCGCGTCGGAATCGCAGATGCAGGCCGACCACCTCGCCGGGCTCCTGCAGGTCCTCGACCTCGCACCCGCGACGATCGTCGGCGGCTCAGGTGGCGCGCGTGTGTCGCTGCTCGCGGCCGCGACCCACCCCGCGATCGCGGAGCGGCTCGCGGTCTGGTGGATCTCCGGCGGACCGTTCGGGCTGTTGACCCTTGCGATCGTCTACTGCGGCGATTCGATCCGCGCCGCGTGGCAGGGCGGGATGCAAGCGGTCGTCGAGCTACCGGAGTGGGCCGAGGTGCTCGAACGCAACCCCGGCAACCGCCGGCGTTTCCTCGACCTCGACCCGCGGCAGTTCATCGACACACTCGAACGATGGATGCTCGTCTACTGCCCCGACCCGGCGATGAGGTTGCCCGGTCTCGCCGACGACGCGCTGGCCCGGCTCTCGATCCCGGCGCTCGTGTTCCGGAGCGGCGCGAGCGATCCGTACCACACCCGCGCGACATCGGAGTCGTTGGCCGGCCTCATCCCGGGCGCGCGGCTCGTCGAGCCGCCGTGGGGTGACCGCGAATGGATCGAGCGCAGTGACGCGGCGCGTAACGGGACCGGCCACCTCTTCGAGCGCTGGCCCCTGCTCGCTCCGCAACTCCTCGAGTTCGCCGCCGAGAAGGCGGCGTACTGATCTGGCGTGGCGGCTCCCCGTCCGCATGGCAGGATGCGGACATGACGACCGAGCGGTTCGAAGTCCAGCGCACCATTCCGGCACCGCCGGCCGCGATCTTCCGGGTGGTCTCCGATCCGCGTGGTCACGTCGCGATCGACAGCTCGGGAATGCTGCAGTCGGCGACGGGCGATCCGGTCACCGCAGTCGGCGACACGTTCGTCGTGCACATGGACCGCGAGTCGCTGAACGACTTCCCGCTCGGGAAGTACGACGTGACGGTGTCGATCACGACGTTCGTCCCCGATCACGAGATCGCGTGGAAGATCCTCGGTGAGATCAAGCCGCCGATCGGGCACATCTACGGCTACACGCTCGAGCCCGTCACCGAGGGCACGCTCGTCACCTCTTACTACGACTGGTCGTCGATCGACCCGGTGTGGAAAGAGGCGAACATCTTCCCGATCATCTCGGAAGGCGCGCTCCGGGCCACGCTCGGCATCCTGGAGCGAACGGTCGCCCAGGGGACCTTCGGCACGTGATCCTGCGGTAGCTACGGCGCGGCGGGACGGCCTTCGCGAACGCGGCGGCGCCGGACGACCACCAGCGCGCCGACGGCGAACAGCACGAGCGCGCCGGACGCGGTCGCGATGCCGATCCAGATCGCGGATCGCTGCGCGCCGGCCGGCTGTACGACGAGCTCGGGCAGGTCCGTCGCGGCGACGTAGAAGCCCGGCCCGGTGAAGTTCGCGGTGAGCGTGAGCTGATCAGCCGAGACCGGTCGCGACCGCAAGCGCGTCCAGCGCGTGCCGTCGGGCGAAACGAAGAGCGCGTTGCCGAGCTCCGGGAGCTCCATCAACAGCGTGGCTGGCCGCACGAGCCGCGTGACCTGCGTACCCGTCGGCTCGTACCGCATGTTCACTTCGTAGACGTTCCCGTTCGCCCGCAATCCGCCCGGTACCGGGCGCGTGTGGCGCGGCGCGATCGGTGTGACCTGCACCTGCACCGACGTCGCGCCGGGTGCCGCCTGGATCGCGCCGCGGGCCAAGTTGACCACGAACTGCCCGTCGGGCGTCGCGAAGCCGGCCGGCCCGGAGCCGTCGGGTCCGAGCGCGAGCGTCGTCGCCATCGAGCCCGGTTGCACGTTGCCGGGCGCGAAGAACTGGGGCGGGTCGACGAACCGGTACGACGAGGGCGGAACAAAGCCGTCGAAGAGCGGCCGCGCGCCGTCGCCACGGAAGGCGGCGGTCGCGACGACTGCCAACAGGTAGACGACGGTGACGGCGAGACCTGTCGTCAGCACGCGCCGGCGGCTCACAACAACACCAGCACGTTCGCGAGCACGTGGGTGAGCGCAGGTGCGCGCCAAGATCCCGTGGTCGCGCGCTGCCACCCGAGGAGCGCGCCCGCGGCGACGTCGAGGGGCAGCACCGACACGCCGTAGGTCGATACGTGCACCACCGCGAACAGCGCGCTCGACGCCACGATGGCGAACGCTGTGCCCGCGGGGGCCAAGACACCGAAGCATACGCGGCGAAACCACACCTCTTCGGCGACGGCGGCGAGCGAGTTCGCGGCCAGCGACCAGAGCGTGATCGTGATGGGTGCGTGCCCGCCGATGAGGACGCGTCCAACCGCGAAGGCGACGACACCCAAGGCCGTGGTCATCACGAAGTGGTGCCGCGCACCCGTGACGCGGGTCTCGGGCGGGATTCGCATCGACAAGCCGACGATGAGCAGGAGCGAGAACAGACACACGAGCACTGCGGCCGGCCGGGACGACATCGAAACGAGTGCGGGCCGGGCCGCGAGCAGGCCGCACCCGATCGCGGCGATCACCGCGGTGGTGGCGACGGGTGCCGCGCGACGGGAGCCAGCTGGTGGAGAGAGGGTCGCGGTCATCGCACGTGGAAGGTGACCGCGGCCACGACGCGGTTCGCAAAAGCGAGGTGGTCGGAGGCGACGAATTCGGCCTCGACCGTGTGCATGCCCGCGCTGAGCCGCGGGAGCCGGGCGGAGAGCTGCAGCGGCATTGCGATCAGTTGGCCGTCGAGCAACAGATGAATGTGCCCGCGATCCGGGAGTATGGCGCCACCAACCTGTGTCGGGGGAACGAGGTGCGCGTTCGCGAGCCGCATCGTCACGGCGACGTTGCGGCTCACCTGTGAGTTCGGTGCCGGGAACAGGATCTGCAAGGTCGCCGGGGTCGACGGCCGGGGCGGGAGGGAAATGGTGTTCACCGCACGGGTGCTCGATCCGCACCCGCCGGCGAGCATGGCCAGCACGGTCGCGCTCGTCGCGAGTAGCCGCCGGTCTCGGCGGCGACTGCAGGCCTTCACGGCGAGAGCATATGATTCGGACCGTCCGTGGTCGCAGCAACCGGGGGAGCGCGCGGTCGGATGAGCACTGCCGTTGCACAAGCCGATGCCCGCGACGCCCGGGGAATTCTGTCGCGTCGCTGGATGTGGTGGGTGTTCGCCGCGGTCGCGATCGGTGCGTCAGCCGCCGGGGTGTACGCGTGGCGGCAATATCACACGCTGACATCCACGAAGTTCAGCGTCATCAGCTACACCGTCCCGACCGCGCCGCACCTCGTCGCCGGTTCGGGCGAGCGGATCTACCGCATCGATCCGACGCAGTCACAAGTCAGCTACTCGATCGACGAGAAGCTCTTCGGACACAGTGCTCACCGCGCGGTCGGAACGACCAACGGAATCGCCGGTGACATCGCGGTCAATGCCGCCCATCCGAGCGCGAGCCGTGTCGGGCAGATCGTCGTGAACGTCGAGCAGCTGCACTCCGACAACAACCTGCGCGATGCTCGGATGCGCCAGACGTATCTCGACTCGCACGACTACCCGCTCGCCGACCTCACGGTCGCGGGCCTCTCAGGCCTTCCGGCCACGATCACCGACGGAACGCCGTACCACTTCTCGATGTCGACCGAGCTCACCGTCAAGCGCACCCCGGCCCCGGTGACGTGGAGCGTCGACGCGACGCTCACGGGTGGAAAGCTCACCGCCACCGCGACCGCGACGGTGAAGATGTCGACGTACGGAATCGGGCCGATCAGCCTCGCGGGCCTGGTGAGCACCTCCAACGACGTCACCCTCACCATGAAGCTCACGGCGCTCGACCCTTCGAAGTTCGCGATCCCCGACGCGATCGCGGCGCCGGCGTCGGCTCCCCGACCCAAGGACAGTCCGTCATTCGCGAGCGTGATCATGCCGGCGCTCGCGGCGAACTGCGCCTCGTGTCACGAGCCCGGTCAAGTCGGAGCCGCGCACTGGACGCTCGCCACCGCGGGGGACGCGCAGCAGATCTCGGACGGCATCGGCTCGGTCGTCGAGGCGGGGTACATGCCGCCGTGGCCCGCTTCCCCGCACGGCGTCGCGCTGCTCAACTCGAAGCGGCTCGATCAGTCCACGATCGACGCGATCGTCGCCTGGTCCCGTGCGGGCGGACCGCTCGACGTCCCGGCGTCGACGAAGATCGTGCCGAAAGGTGGCCCGCACGTCCCCGCGCCGCGGCGCGACGTCGTGTTGCAGATGCCGCAGGCGTATGCCGGCTCGCTGAGCGTTCCGAACGACTACCGCTGCTTCATCCTGGATCCGCACCTCACCAAGCCCACCTACGTGACCGGCTATCAGGTGACACCCGGCCACCGCGCCGAGATCCACCACGTCCAGATATTCCACATCGACTCGTCGCAGGTCGCGGCCGGGCGGGCGATCTCCGGGCAGGACGGCAAGCCGGGGTGGAGCTGTTACGGAACCGTCGATCTCCCGTCGGCCCGGCACGACCGGGGCCGCCATCAGGTGCCCGGGTTCACCGGGCAAGCGGGTCTGGTCGCCGGCTGGGTGCCCGGCCAGGATCCCGTCGTCTACCCGCAGAACTCCGGCATCTTGATGGAGCCGGGCGACGCGCTCGTCCTGCAGGTCCACTACCACTACGACACCACGCCGGTTCCCGACCAGACGACCGTATCGCTCCAGACCTCGCCGGGCACCGAGAAGATCCGATCGATCGACATCATCAATCCGATCGCGCCGGTCGAGATCCCGTGCATGCCCGGTCAGAACGCACCGCTTTGCAATCGCGATGCCGCACTCGCCGACGACGTTCGCCTGTACGGCGGGATCGGTGCCGGCGCGGAGGCGGCCCTACTCGGGCTCTGTGGCGAGACCTCGGATCAGCTCGCCGCCACCTTCCACAACGGTGTCGCGTCGTCTACGTGCGACTACACGATCCCCGAGTCGGGCACGATCGTGTCGGTCTTCGGCCACGAGCACACTCTCGGCCGAAGTTTCCGGCTCACACTCGACCCGGACACGCCTCGACCGAAGGTCCTGCTCGACATCCCGACGTGGAACTTCGACTGGCAGATGAACTACGCGCTCGCGCAGCCCCTGCACGTCGACGCGGGCCAGAAGATCCGCATGACATGCTCGTGGGACCGGTCGCTCGACCCCAACCGCCCGCCGAAGTACATCGTGTTCGCCGAGGGCACCGAGGACGAGATGTGCTTCTCGACCTACGCGATCATCCCCGACGACCAGTCGTAGGCGGGGGTGGCGGGGTGTGAGCGTGCCAACTGTTGGCACGATGCGGTTGCGTTGGCGGGTGTGAGCGTGCCAACTGTTGGGAGGGCGGGGTTGCGTCGCGTCACGGTCCGGACGTGATCGCGATCGTCGCCTGGGTGCAGTAGGCGCCGGCGACCGCGTCGGCGGGCACGATCAGGTTGAGCAGGGCGGGCGCCACGTCGTAGGTGCCGGATCCGTCGCCGGCCGCGGCCGAGATGATGGTGCGGGGCATGGTGAAGTCGGTGAATCCGGTCGCGGTCACGCCGGTCATGCTCGTGAAGCCGTCGGCGGCCGTCACGATGGGCGCGTTCATCGAGACGTTCGCGCCGTCGATCGACGCGGACGCGCCCACGGTGCAGTCCGCGCCCGTGCCGTTGTGGAAGCTCGGTACGAGCATCGTCACGTGCCAGCCCGCCAATGTGCCCGAGTCGTCGGTGAGGACGAAGGGAGCGATGGACGCCGAGGTGATCTGATCTGTGCCGTTGAGCGTGATCGGGTTGAAGTTGCCGACCGTCGGGAGGCCGGTGCCCGCGTCGAACGCGGGCGGTGCCGCCGACGCGGGGCCGGTGATCGCGAGCGCGAGGATCGCGACACACGCGGTGATCGCGAGGAGCCGCGCGCGGGGCGATCCTCTCGTTTGGAGGTGTGAGGGGTTGCTCATGTCCACTCGCCGGCGGCGCGCTCCCGGGGCCGATTGCTGCGCTCACATCGGCGTCCGGCATCGACGGATAAGCGCAGATCCGGCCGTTGACACCGAAACGTCCGCCCGCTCGCCACGGGGAGTGACAGCACCTCGGCCGCCGCAACGCTTCGCGGCGGTTCCGGGACCGGCGCCGCTACCTTCTCCGCCGTGGCGATCGCGTTCGTGCTCTCGGGCGGGGCAAGCCTCGGCGCAGTCGAGGTCGGGATGCTCCGCGCGCTACGCGAGCGCGACATTCATCCGGACGTGATCGTCGGCACCTCGGTCGGGGCCCTGAACGGTGCGTGGCTCGCCGGTCATCCGGATTCGCCGATCGAAGACCTCGCCTCAGTCTGGGCGGGGATTCATCGCTCGGACGTGTTCCCGGCCGACGCGCGCCGCGGCCTGCTCGCGTTCGCGGGCCGGCGGCGGAGCCTCTTCGACGAGCATCCGTTGCGCGCGCTCATCGAACAGCACGTCACCTTCGATCGCCTCGAGCACGCGCCGATCCCGCTGCACGTCGTCGCGGTCGAGGTGCTCACGGGGCGGGACGTGTTGTTGTCGTCGGGCCCGGCGGTCGACTCGGTCCTCGCCAGTGCGGCCCTGCCC
>DATJAA010000109.1:0-5742 GCA_035516815.1 Acidimicrobiia bacterium
CGTCAGGCCTTCCGGTAGTGGGCCAGTCGGACCGGCTGCCGACGGCCGTGCCCGCACCCGGGTCCGGCGTCGAAATGCCCGGCGATCCGTGCGCCGCAGGTGCTGCAACGCCCGGCCTCGGTCAGTTCGTAGCGGTCGATCACGTATCGATTGCGTTCGACGAGCGGCGCTGCGCAGTCGGGGCAGTACGTGGTCGACCCGCGGGAGTCGTGCACGTTGCCGGTGTACGCGTGGCGCACGCCGTTGTTCAGGGCGATCTCTCGCGCGGTCACCAGCGTCTCGAGTGGCGTTGCCGGAACGTCGAGCATCCGGTAGTCGGGATGGAACGCGGTGAAGTGCATCGGAACGTCGCGGCCCAAGTGTTCGACGACCCACTTCGTCATCGCGTCGAGTTCCTCGACGCTGTCGTTCTTGCCCGGAATCAACAAGGTTGTCGTCTCGACCCACACCGCCGTTTCGCCGACGAGATACTCGAGCGTGCCGAGCACGTCAGCGAGGTTGGCTCCGCACACGTGACGGTAGAAGTCGTCGGTGAAGCCCTTGAGGTCGACGTTGGCAGCGTCGATGTGTGCATAGAGCTCGCGCCGCGGCGCGTCGCAGATGTAGCCGGCCGTGACTGCGACCGACGCGATGCCGCGCTCGCGGCAGGCGTCGGCCGTGTCGATCGCGTACTCCATGAAGATCGTCGGGTCGTTGTAGGTGAAGGCGACGCTTCGGCAACCGAGCTCCTCGGCGGCACGCGCGATCGTCTCGGGCGACGCCGCGTCGGCGAGTGTGTCGATCTCCTTCGATTTCGAGATGTCCCAGTTCTGGCAGAACCGGCAGGCGAGGTTGCACCCTGCGGTTCCGAACGACAACACCGAGCTGCCCGGCAGGAAGTGGTTGAGCGGCTTCTTCTCGATCGGGTCGACGCAGAAGCCGCTCGATCGGCCGTAGGTGGTGAGAACGACTTCGTCGCCTTCGCGGGCACGAACGAAACACACGCCGCGCTGGCCCTCCCGAAGCTTGCATGCCCGTGGGCAGACGTCGCACTGCACGCGCCCGTCGGGCAGCGCGTGCCAATGCTTCGTCGGAACGGTCGCGGCGGGATCGGGCATAGTCCGCTTACAACGACTTCGACCGGATGCCTTATTCCTCAGGCGAGGCGCTTGCTGACGTCTTCGCCGGCTGCGATCCGGTCGGCGTAGTCGTCGAGCCAGCGGTGGAACTTGGTGCTCGCCTGCGTGTCGGCATCGAGGCGGGGGTAGGCGGGGATCTCGTAGTCGGGATCGAGCGGCGGATGGTCCGAGCTCGGTTTGCGGGCGAGCGCGGTCTCGATGACGGGCGCGAGGCGCTTCGCCTTTCGCTGCTCGGCCTGTGGCCCGCGTTCGGCGAACTCGGGCAGGATCTCGCGACCGAGCAGCTCGAGGGTCTCCATGATGTGCTCGTGGCGGTTGCGGCCCGCGGCGCACGACAAGATGACCTGGTCGACGCCGCATTCCTCGTAACGGCGGAAGTAGTCGCGCACCTGGTTGGGGGTGCCCATCGCACCGCGGAGGCCGCTCGTACCCTGCGCCACCGCTTTCGCGCCGAGCCGCTCCTCGTTCTCGGCGGCGAGCGCGACGGCGTCGGGGTCGTAGCCCTGCTCGGCGCGGCGCGCCCGGTAGTCGGCCCAGAGGTCGCCGCGGCCGGGGGCGTGGCGTCCGAAGACGTAGTAGTGGCCGAGCGAGTAGCCGATGAAGTTCACGCCCTCGGCGCCGCGCCGCACGGCCTCGGCTTCGTCCTCGTGGCAGAAGAACGAGGTGACGCACGCGAGGTTCGCGTTCACGGCGTCGCCGATCGGGACGCCCTCGGCGGCGAGGGTGGCGTAGTAGTCGTCGATCCAGTGACGGGCTTCCTCCGGGTCGAAGAACGCGAACGCGAGCGCGCCGACCGCGTGCTGGGCGGCAAGGTGAATCGTCTCGCGGCGGCTGCACGCGATCCATACCGGGGGGTGCGGCCGCTGGATCGGCTTGGGCACGACGTTGCGCGGCGGCATCCGCACGTACTCTCCGACATGGCCGGTGAACGGGGTCTCGGTCATGCAGCGCAGCGCGACGCGCAGGCCTTCTTCCCACATCGCCCGCTTGTGGGCCGGGTCGACGCCGAACGCGTCGAGCTCCGCGGCAGCTGAACCCTCTCCGGTGCCGAACTCGACGCGTCCGTTCGACAGGACGTCGAGGGTCGAGATGCGCTCCGCGACTCGGGCCGGATGGTTGATCGCGGGAAGGGTGTGGACGATGCCGTGCGCGAGGCGGATCCGCTCGGTGCGTTGCGACGCGGCGGCGAGGAACAACTCGGGCGCGCTCGAGTGCGAGTACTCCTCGAGGAAGTGGTGCTCGACGACCCACACGCAGTCGATGCCGATGCGGTCGGCGAGCTCGATCTGCTCGAGCGCCTCGTTCATGACCCGCCGCTCGTCGCCGTCGACCCAGGGGCGGGGCGCCTGGTGCTCGTAGAACAGTCCGAACTTCACGCGACGGCGAGAGTAACATGACGATGTAACAACCGGGGCGAGCGCGAACGCGATGATGCCCGTTCGCGCGCACGTCTTCAGGGAGTGACGCCGTGGCGCGAAGCATTCGCCTGAGCCCGAGTGAGGCATGGCAGGTGATCGAGGGTTCCCACACCGGCATCCTCACGACGCTGCGCCGCGACGGCATGCCTGTCTCATTGCCGGTGTGGTTCGTTGCGCTCGACCGCCGCGTGTACGTCTCGGGACCGGCGCACACCATGAAGTTCGCTCGCATCCGCCGGGACGCCCGCGTCGCCTTCCTGGTCGAGTCGGGTACTGCATGGGCGGAGCTCGTCGGCGTCCACCTGACCGGCACCGCGCGTGTCCTCACCGATCCCGAACTGCTCGCTCGGGTACACGACCTGCTGGACGGGAAGTACTCGGCATTTCGCCGCGACCATGCGGTCATGCCTGCTCGAACCGCGCAGTACTACGAGACGGCGACTGCGACGATCGAGATCGAACCGGACGCACGCGTGCTCACATGGGACAACGCGCGGCTCTTCGCGGACGATCCGCGATGACCGCATCAACGGCTCGTTCCGGCGGCGCGTCGTCGGTGACCCGGCGGCTCGGTCGGCAAGAGCGCCGCGAGTCGATCCTCGCCGCCGCGGCCGCCGCGTTCGCGCGAAACGGGTACGCGGCGACGTCGATGGCGGACATCAGTACGGCCGCGGGTGTGTCGCATCTGATCGTCTACCGCCACTTCGATTCGAAGGACGCCCTTTACAGGGCGGTGCTCGACGACGCGATCCGGCAGCTCGACGTGGCGCTCGGCGCGCCCGGGGCGGTCGGCCGTTACGGTGTCACGCCGCGCGCCCTGCTCGAGAGCGCGCGTGCCGCGCCGGACACGTTCACCGTTCTCTGGCGACACGCGTCACGCGAGCCTTCGTTCGCGGGCATCGTCGATGATGCCCGCGAACGCCTCGTGTGCGCGGCACACGACGCGCTCGCCGATCACGCCGTGCCGTCGCAACAGCGTTGGGCCGCGCGGGCCACGGTGACGTATCTCGTCGAATCGGTGCTCGTGTGGATCGAAGACGGCGACGAACGTCTCGACGATCGCTTCGTCGCCGCCGCCGACGCCGCGACGCGCGCGGGCGTGCGGGCCTGGATTCGACCGCGTCCCGCGCGTTGATCGGAGGTGCCGATGCTCCACGATGCCGTATTACTCGAGGTGGGGCTCAACGAGGCCGTGCACCCCGATGTGCATTCGTGCGTCCCGCAGTCGCCGGCCGAGTGTGCGGCGGACGCCCGCCGCTGCGCCGACGCGGGCGCGGCCCTCGTGCACTGGCACGCGGTCGGCCCCGACGGCATCGCTCGGCTCGGCGACACCGACCTCTACGCCGCCGCGCTCGAGGCGATGGCCGGATGTGTGCTTGCGTACCCGTCGTACCCGACCGACGTGCCCGACACCGTCGAAGATCGTCTCGGTCACTGCCTCGCGCTCCGCGAGCATCACGGCATGGAGGTCGCACCCATCGACGTCGCGACGGTGAACCTCGTGCTCTGGGACGAAGCATCCGCGACCGTCGGACCGACCGAATCGCTCGGTGCACTCGACGTCATCCGCAACTCGATGCCGTTCGTGACGGCGGCGTTGCGCCGGTATCGCGAGGTGGGCCTCGTACCGACCCTCGCGGCTTTCGACCTCGGCTCGACGCGGGCAATCGCCGCGCTCGCGAGTGCCGGTCTCGTGCCAGAGCCGGTGTTCGTCAAGATCTTCTTGTGGGGCGCGCCGGCGATCGGACCGGAGCCGAGCGTCGAAGCGCTCGACCTGCACCTGCGCCAGCTCCCTTCGTCGATCGACGTCGAGTGGATCCTCGTGCCCTACAACATCGCCGACCGCGGGCTGATCGAGGCGCTCGCGCGAGCGGCTCTCGAACGCGGCGGCGGGATTCGCCTCGGGATCGGCGACAACCCGGCGGCGTTCGCCGGCCTCGACAACTCGAGCGTGGTCGACATCGGAGTCGGTTGGGCGCACGACGCGGGCCGTCCGGTCGCGAGCGTCAGCGAAGCCCGCGTCCGCCTCGGCACGTCGGCGCCACCGCCCGAAAGCGCGTAACGGCAGCTGAAAGGCTCGCCCGCCTCTCCGGGGAAGTCGGTCGTCGCGCCGGTCAGGACGCCAGGATCTTCGCTTTCTGCGCGTCGAACTCGGCGTCGGTCAGTATGCCTTGAGCTTTCAGCTCACCGAGCTCCTTCAGCTGCGCGAGCGGATCGACGGCCGGCGCCGCGGGCGGCGCGGCCGGCTGCTGCTCGTACGCCTGTTGCTCGGCCTGGCCCTGCTCTTGTTCCGACCACCGATTGGCCTGGCGGCGCGACACCCGATTGGAGACGGCGGTCGCGGTTCCGGCGATGACGGCGGTGCGGGCGACGCCCCGGAGAAGTCTCGGCATGTCTGATTCCCTTTCTCGGTCAGTGGCCGGCGCGTTCGACTTCGTCGAGCGTGGCAACGAGCTCGTCCATCGGGACATATCCCGCCGCCACCAACTCGGCGCCGCTGCCCCGGAGCGCCTGCACGAACGGGATCGCCCACCGGTTCTCGAACAGCAGGATGCCGGCCGACGAGCCGGGTTCGATCGTTGCGCCCGCGTCGGCACGGTCGGCTTCGTCCAGCAGTCCCGACGACGCTCCTTCGAAGACGGCCATGTCGAACGACCCGTCGCCGTCGATGTCGGCGAGCTCGGTCGCCGTGATCGAACCGTCCATGTCGCGCGTGACGAACGCGAGGTCGAGGATCCGGATCAGTCCTCGGTCGACCAGATCGATCAAGGCGGGCAGCCCCTCGCCGTTCATCTTGTTGCCCGGGAACTCGACGACCAGGTAGCTGATCGGTCCCAGCGCTTCGTCATCTCGTGCCATGTTTGATCACCTCAGGATCGATCGGGACGAGCCATCCCGAAAGAGGCCCGCGGTAAGCGGCGTTCGACCGGCTCGGGCCCCCGAGTCCGCCCGACGCAAACCCGATGCTCTCGCGCCCGCCGGCCGCGCTCCCCACCCGCTGCGGGTGATTGTGCGAGGCGAGGGGATCTCCCGCGATCGGCAACGGGTCGCGGCGGGCGTCCCCGAGCCGTTCCCGGGTCCGCGTATTGTCGGACCGAACGCGGAGCCCCCGGTCCGAGGAGACGACACAGATGACGGCCGACGGCGAGTACGAGGCGAGCCCATGGGAGTGGGTGCGCGACCAGGTCGACACGTATGAGCGGACG
>DATJAA010000110.1:0-4092 GCA_035516815.1 Acidimicrobiia bacterium
GCGAGAACGGATACGGCACGCAGCCACTTCCGTGGCGGTTCCCCGTCCGCAACCGCATCATCGCCGCGCTCGCCGATGCCGTCGTCGTCGTGGAGGCGACAGTGAGCGGTGGTGCGCGGATCACGGCGAACGATGCGGCTCGCTTCGGTCGTGACGTCTACGCGTTGCCCGGTTCGCGCCGGAATCCCGCGGCCGCCGGGTGCAATGCCCTGTTGCTCGACGGTGCGAAACCGCTGCTCGACCCGGCCGACATCCTGTTTGCGTTGGGCCGGGGCGGAACGATCGCCGGGGGCTGGGAACCGGCGCGCCCGCCGGCCGACCCGGATCAACGTGCGGTGATGCGCGCGCTCGCGGGCGATTCGGCCACCATCGACCAAATCGAGCAGCGGGTCGGCCTCCCGCCTGACCGGTTGGGCGCCGCGCTCCGTGCGCTGGAATTCGCCGGCCACGTCGAGCGACGACGTGGGCTCTGGTGGCCACGTTGAGTCAACTTCCGCCGGCAGACGCCGAAAACAACGGAATGGAACTCACCCAGTGTCCCTACGATCACACCCCGATCGAGGCGGAGGCGTGGTCGGGCGGATCCGTGGTCGTGTCGTGCCCGGCGTGCGGAGCCGCGTGGGAGTGGCACGGAGCCTGGCTCCGTCGGATTCGCGAACCCGACCGCGAGAAAGTGCTCGACGCCCGATCGCGCTCGCGTTCGCACCAGTCCACGACCTGAGTGTGTGCGGAGCGCCGGTACGTTGAGGCACGTGAGCGCGCACCGCTGGACGGAGCCCGACGACGGTGTCGACGTCCGGCACGTTCAGCCCTACGAAGCGGTGAAGACCTACCGCTGCCCGGGTTGCGATCACGAGATCAGGCCGGGTGAGGGGCACGAGGTCGTCGTTCCCCGCGAATGCCCTGAGGAGCGGCGGCACTGGCACAGCGGCTGCTGGCACCGAGCCTCGCGCCCTCGGCGTCGCTGATCAGAACGCCGCTTCGAGCACATCGACCACCCACGAGCCACGACCATCGGGACGCACCGACGCAACGTCGAAGCGCAACACGTCTGCACGCTCGCCGCTCTCCGCCAACCACTTCAACGCGAGGCGCCGCAAGCGCACCTGCTTGGGGTACGTCACGGCCTCCGCGGGTGTGCCGAACCGGTCGCCGCGGCGGGTCTTCACCTCGCAAAAGACGAGGGTTCGGTCGTGCCGGGCCACGAGATCGATCTCGCCTTCACGCACTCGCCAGTTCCGCGCGAGGACCGTGTAGCCGGACGACGAATACCAGCGCGCGACCGCGTCTTCCCCGGCCGCACCGACCTCGCGGCGCGGGTCCGTCAGAGTTCCTTGCCGGGAAGCTCCTCGATGTTCACGTCCTTGAACGTGACAACGTGTACATCGGCGACGAATCGGGTCGGTCGGTACATGTCCCAGACCCAGGCATCGCGCAGTGTCAACTCGAAGTAGGTGCGGCCGCCTTCTTGCTTCGCGTCCAGCTTGACGTCGTTGGCGAGATAGAAGCGACGCTCCGTCTCGACGACGTATTGGAACATCGGCAGCACGTCGCGGTACTCGCGGTAGAGCTGCAACTCGATGTCGGTCTCGTATCGCTCGAGGTCCTCGGCGCTCATCGCGGCCAGTGTACGACCGCGGCCTGGGGTCTCCGGCGGTCCCGAAACAGCCGGTCAGATCGGGTCAGAACCGCTTTTCCTTGACCTTTGCGGCCTTTCCGATCCGGTCACGCAGGTAGTACAGCTTCGCCCGGCGGACGTCGCCCTGGGTGACGACCTCGATGCGGGCGATGATCGGCGAATGCACGGGGAAGGTGCGCTCGACGCCGACACCGAAGCTGACCTTGCGCACCGAAAAGGTCTCCCGCACGCCGTTGCCCTGGCGTCGGATGACCACTCCCTGGAACATCTGGACCCGCTCACGGTTGCCCTCGACCACGCGGACGTGGACTTTCAGGGTGTCGCCGGGGGCGAAATCGGGAACGTCGTCGCGCAAACCGGCGCGATCGACAAGGTCGGTGCGGTGCATGAGGGGGCTCCCGGTGGGACGCGCGCCCGGACGAGCGCGACCCGAGATGCTAGCGGGGCGCGGAGTCGTCCGGGAATTCGGCCAGCAGCTCCGCATCCTCCGGGCCCGGCGCGGCGACGAGATCGGGCCGGCGCGCTCGCGTCCGGTGGAGCGCCTGCGCCGCGCGCCAGCGGGCGATGCGTCCGTGGTCGCCCGACCGCAGCACTTCCGGGACGGCCCACCCCCGGAACTCGGCGGGCCGGGTGTAATGCGGGTACTCGAGGCGTCCGCCGTTGAACGACTCCTCGACCGCCGAGCTCTCGTTTCCCATGACGCCCGGCAGGAGTCGGGCGACCGCCTCGATCACGACGAGCGCGCCGCTCTCGCCCCCCGCGAGAACGAAGTCGCCGATGGAGAGTTCGCCGTCGCAAAGATGGTCAGCGACCCGCTGGTCGACGCCTTCGTAGCGGCCGCACAGCAACGAGAACCCATCGGTCCCCGCCAGCTCTCCCGCCCACGCCTGGTCGAAAGGCCGCCCGCCGGCTGAAAGCAGCAGCAACGGGCGCGGCGGTGAGACGGCCTCGACCGCGGCGAACAGCGGCTCGGGCCTCATCACCATCCCTGCGCCGCCGCCGAACGGTTCGTCGTCCACACTTCGATGTCGATCGATCGTGTAGTCGCGGGGATCGTGCAATCGGATGTCGAGGATCCCCGCGGCGCGGGCGCGGCCGACGAGGGAGATCTGCAGCGGAGCGCCGAGAAACTCGGGAAAGATCGTGAAGATGTCGATGCGCACGACTTCAGAGCTCGAACAGGCCGGGCGGCGCGTCGATGACGACGACACCGGCATCAGACGATACGACGAACACCATCGGCACGAGCGCGCCGTCATCGAGCACGAGCAGATCGTGCGCCGGATTGGCTTGGACGGACACGACCCGGCCGAGCCTCGAGCCGGCGCGATCACGCACCTCCGAGCCGATCAGCTCGTGGACCCACAGTGCGCCGTCCGGAGGGTTGGGCAGCGGCTCCGCCTCGACCAACCTTCCGCGCAACGCTTCCGCGGCCGTGCGGTCGTCGACGCCCGCGAAGCGCACGACGAATCGCCCCTGCTGCGCGCGCGAGCTCACGATCAGGTATTCGCGGTCGCCGATGGACAACCGGGAGCCCGGCAAGAACCGTTCCACGACGTTGCTGACCGGCGTGACCGACACCTCACCGCGCAAACCGTGCGCGCGCCCGATGCGCCCGACCTCGAGCCGGGCGCGCCCGGTCACGGGCTACTCCGCGACGTCGACCGAGACGCGCACGTTCTCGGTGGAACCCGCCGCTCGCGCGATCTGGCGCACCGCTTGAATGACGCGACCGCGCTTGCCGATGATCCGGCCGACATCGCCGGGGCTCGCATGCACGAGCAGGGTCACGCTGTCGCCGCGCTCGTTCGCGTCGACGAACACGCCGTCGGGGTCGTCGACCAGATTGCGGATGACGTGCTCGACGGCAACGCGGGCGCGTGCACCGACGACGCGGTTTCCGTCGGGTCCGTCGTCGTCTTCGAAGTCGTCGTCGTCCGCGAAGTCGTCGTCGTCCGCGAAGTCGTCGTCGTCCTCGAAGCCGTCGTCGAGGTCGTCGTCGGCCATGTCAGGCGTCCGCCGCGTCTTGCGCAGGCGCGTCGGCGGCGGGAGGTTCCTCGGTGGGCGCCGTGGACGCCGACGGCATCTCCTTCACGGCCTTCGGCTTCGACTTCACCTTCGGCTTGGACACCGCGACCTTGCCCGTCGACGCCTTGTACGCGTCCCACACGCCGGCGATCTGCAGGAGCTTCGCCGCGCTCTCGGTCGGCTGCGCGCCTTCCTGCAACCAATACAGCGCCCGCTCACCGTCGAGGTTGACCAACGACGGCTCCTGGCGAGGTGCGTACTGCCCGAGAATCTCGAGGAACCGGCCGTCCCGGGGGCTGCGCGAATCGGCGACGACGACGCGATAGGTCGGCTGTTTGCGCTTGCCGACGCGCATCAGACGGATCTTGACTGACAAAAGATCTCCCTCTTCGACGAACGGCGCAGGAGTCTAGGTCACAGGCCGG
>DATJAA010000111.1:0-11169 GCA_035516815.1 Acidimicrobiia bacterium
GTGTCGGGCCCATCACCACCACCTGCGGACCCATGGCCCGGATCTCGCGCACCATCGACGCGAGGCCCGACAGCCACTCGGGTCCGTACACGGTGAAGTGATACGCGGTGCTGTAGTGACGGGCGACGCCGAGAATCACGACCTTCGGCCGTTCGACGCGAATGCGGTCGAGAGCCGACTGCCGGAATTCCGTGCACTCGGTGTAGGTACGGCCGAGGACCGGACTGAACAACGTGAGATCGAGCGGCGGGCAGGTGCTCTTGTCGAGGACGATGAGGCGCCAGTTGCGCTGTTTCGCGATCGAGTCGACCGCGGGGAACCACTGCGAAGCATGCGAGTCGCCGAACAGCACCACCTTGGTGTTCGAGGTCGTGGCGGCGTAAGTGCACGACTGCGGGGTCGTCACGCTGTATGTCGCGTTGCAGCCGTCGTAGAACGGAGGCGCTTCGTCGCCGTGCGCGTCACCGAGCGAGGGCTCGAGGTTCGACGGCACACCGCGAGTACCGGTTCCGGCCGCGACCGCGGCGAGCAGGGGCGCATCTGCCGCCGCGATTCGTTGTGACAGCGTCGGTCCGGTTTGTTCCGACGCGGCCGGATCGGCCGGGTGCGCCCCGGGCGACAGCGAAGCGGGCGCTGCCGCCGGCTCGGCGCCGTGCAGGGGTGCGAGGTTGGCGGAGACGACGACGATGGTTGTCACCATCGCCACGGTGATGCCGCCGCCGAGCAGCAGCGACTGCCGCGGCTTGCGCGTCAGCCGGGGTGCGAAACGTATCGGGTTCTCGACGACGGCAACCGTCGCGGTCGCGAGCGCGGCGCTGAGCGCGACGAGTAGGAGGTTCTCGGTGAGGTTCAGGGAGTGGCCGACGATCGCGGGCACGAGCACGAGGACCGGCCAGTGCCACAGGTACCAGGAGTACGAGATGCGACCGGCCCGTTGCAGCGGAGTGCTTGCGAGCGCGCGGCTGGCGCCGCGCGCGGGGGCGGCGCAGCCGGCCGATAGCAAGAGTGCTGCGCCACCGACCGGGAGTATCGCGGCCGTGCCCGGGAAGGGCGTGCCGGAGGAGTATCGAGTCACTGCCCACGCGATCGCGCCGACGCCGACCCAGCCGGCGAGTGCGGCGCCCACCTTGGGTGCGCGTGCGATCACCGGCGCCGCGAGCGCGATCGCGGCACCGGCGCACAGCTCCCACGCCCGGGTGGGCAGGGAGAAGAACGCCCACGGTTGTGAGGCGTGGGTCAGGTACACGGAGTACACGAACGATGCCGCGCCGAGCGCGGCCAACATCCCGCCGACGGACACCCGGGCGTACCCGCCCAGCTTCCGGGCGAGGATCGTCGCGCCGAATATGAGGAGCGGCCAGACGAGATAGAACTGCTCCTCGACCGCGAGCGACCAGTAGTGCTGAACCGGCGACGCGGTGTGGACGGCGAGATAGTTCGTTTGCAGAACCGCGAAGCGGTAGTTCGCCACGTACAACGCGGCCGACGCCGCGTCCTTCATCACGTCGCGCGCCTGCAGAGGCGACAGGACGATCGCCGAGACCAATACGGTGACTGCGAGCACCACCGCGGACGCGGGTAGCAATCGCCGGATCCGCCGGCCGTAGAACGCGCTGAACGACACCCGCCCGGATCGGTCGAGCTCCTCCCACAGCAATCCGGTGATGAGGAAGCCGGAGATGACGAAGAAGACGTCGACCCCGACGTACCCGCCACCGGTGAGACCGAGTCCGGCGTGGTACAGCACCACCGCGAGAACCGCGACGCCGCGGAGTCCTTCGATGTCTCCCCGGAAGCGCTTCGAAGGGGAGTGGCGCTGAGTGCGCGCGGCGGCACCGCTTCGGGATGTACGTCGGTGGATCAGTGCTCGCGCGCCTCGCAGCCCATGTGACGGTCACCGCTTGTCGCAACGCGACCGGCCTGTCACGGATTCGCCGTCACCGCGGAAGTGATCCGGGCAGCGTATTCGACCGCGTCCGAGCGGAGCGGACGCGCGGGTCGCCGGAGCGTCAGGCGCCCTTCGCCGTCTCCCCGCGTCGAATCTGTAGCGTCGGAAGCAGGGCGACGGTCGGACGGCGAGCGAGGGCTTCCGGGTCGGACCGGAAATGGCGCCGCGACTCCAGCTGTCGCCGGGCGACCGGATCGAGGAGCGAGTTGTGGCCGTCGATGATGACGAGTCGCGCTTCGCGGGCGGCGTCCGGAGCCGGATCGGCCTGCGGAAGGCTCTCCTGTTTGACGACGTGGCGCGCGGCCGAGGTGCTCATCGCGGCCCGGGCCGCGGCGAACATGGTGATCGAGTCACGCGTGCTTCGTGACCGGTGATGGACGACCCCTGCGCCCGCGATCAGCACCGCCACTCCCGTCACGAGAAAACCCATGGGCATCTGCCGTCTCCAGGTCGGTTCCCGCACCCGAAACTGCCTGCGTCTCGTGCGCGCCCGTCCCGTCGTGCACAGCCGCGCGCCTCGACGTACCGCCACCGGCGGCATCGCTAAACCCCTGAGCTGGCCCAACCCACTCTCGACGGACAGGTTGTCCGGCGCTCGGCAGAGTCGCGGAGCGCTCCAGGATTACGCGGCCGAGCGCTCCAGGATGTGGACCCCGCACGCGGAGCCGAGACCGATGACATGGGCGAGCCCGACGCGCGCGTTCTCGATCTGGCGGTCGCCGGCCTCCCCGCGCAGGTGGTGACAGATCTCCCAGATGTTCGCGATGCCCGTCGCCGCGATCGGATGACCCTTCGACTCGAGGCCGCCCGAGACGTTGACCGGCATCCTGCCGTCGCGCCAGGTCGCGCCGGACCGGAAGTAGTCGGCCGCGCCGCCTTCTTCACAGAGCCCGAGGTTGTCGTAGTGGACGAGCTCGGCGGTTGCGAAGCAGTCGTGGAGCTCGACCAGGTCGAGGTCGTCGGGGCCGACGCCCGCGCTCTCGTACGCCTGCTTCGCGGCGTTGCGCGTGAGCGTATTCACGTTCGGGAGGATCTGGCATGCCTCTTCCCACGGGTCGGTCGTGAGCACCGATGCCGAGATCTTCACCGCGCGCTTCTGCTGCGCGAGGGGCATCGACTTGAGCTTTGCGTTGCTCACGACGACCGCGGCGGCCGCGCCGTCGCAGTTCGCCGAGCACATCGGCCGGGTGTTGGGGTAGGCGATCATGACGTCGTTCATGATCTCTTCGAGCGTGAAGCGTTTCTGGTAGCTCGCGAGCGGGTTGAGCGTGGAATGCGCGTGGTTCTTCTCGGAGATCTTGGCGAAGAGCTCGAAGTCGACGCCGCCGTACTTGTGCCCGTACTCCATCCCGATTTGCGCGAAGACTCCCGGCATCGTCTCGGTGCCGATGCGCCCGTCGACGGGCGCAACCGCGCCGTAACGACCACGGGGCGTCCACTCGTCGGAGTCCTTGCCACGCGCACCGCCGGCGAGAAGCCCGGCTCCGGCGAGCTTCTCCACGCCGACCGCGAGACCCGCGTCGCACTCGCCGGCCTTTACCGCCATGATCGCGGTGCGCAGCGCGGTCGCGCCGGTCGCGCACGCGTTGGCCACGTTGTACACGGGGATGCCGGTTTGGCCCATCTGCTTCTGGATCATCTGGCCGATGCTCCCGGGGCCGCCCATGAGATTTCCGGCCGCGAGGATGCCCATGTCGCGCATCGTCACCCCGCCGTCGGCGAGCGCACCCATTCCGGCTTCGCATGCGAGGTCGACGGTGTCCTTGTCGGGGTGCTTGCCGAATTTCGTCATGTGGATCCCGAGGATCCAGACGTCGTCAGCCATTGCGCGCTCCTTTAGTGATCGGTCGAGTCCGGCTTGCGTCGCTCACCGTTCGGCTACCCCCGGGTCTCGTTCCAGCGGCTCGAAGCCGAACCCGATGGCCTCGGTGCCCGCGGCATCGACCCCAACCGGCTGTGTCGCGAGCCGGACTTTCATCCCGACGTGGACGTGGTCGGCGTCGGGCTCGATGTTGACGACATTGGCGCGCACGCTCGTCCCGCCGCAGTCGATCACGCCGGCGACGAACGGCACCGGGATGCCGGGCGCGGCGAGGGACACGATGGTGAAGGCGCGCAGCTCGCCCGTGGTCGCGACGCTCGCGTCGCGGAACTCGGTGGCGAAGCAATTCGCGCACGCGTTGCGGTGGTCGAAATAGCGGGCGCCGCAGGCTGTGCATTCGTGGGCGACGAGGTGCGGCTCCGGCGAAAGGGCCAGGTAGTCGACCAACGGGATCTGTTGCGGCATCTGATTGCCCCCAAGACGACGAGTACGGGTCACTGCTTACCAGCCACGACTCGGTTCACGACAACCCGACCGGCCGGTTGACGGCGGGCCGCCGGCGTGGTCGTGATCGCCGCTTCGGGTGATGCCGCCGGCCCAGCCGCCACGCCGTCGTCATGCGATCGTTACCCGCGCGTTGTTTCATCCCGAGGCGGGTGGTGCTGGGCTTGCGCGGCCGCGGGTCGTCGCATGAGGAGATCGGAAGCGACTTCCGAGGCCGGGCGCGTCACGAGCACAGAGGGTGTGCCATGGCACCGATGCAGAAGCGGGTTGTTCCAACCCCCGTCGCTTCCGGCGTGGTCCAGGGCTGGCGGCCCGACCCGTTCGGCCGGTACGAGGAGCGCTACTTCTCCGCGGGCAATCCGACGGCGCTCGTGCGGTCCGGCCGCGTCGAGACCCGCGACGAGCCGACGGTTTCCGCGCGCCCGACGTCGCCGGCGCCGCCGATCGTCCCGAAGCGTCCGGTCAGCAGGCGTCCGCGCATCTATGTCCGGCGCGTCCACCGCACTCGCGCGGCCATGGTGCTCGTCGCCACTCTGGTCACGTTGGTACTCGGGTGGGAGCTGTTCGTCTCCTCGGCGCGCGCCGGTCTGTTCGGCATCGTCGACTTCATGTTCATCGGCGCATTGTTGACGGTGCTGGTCCGCATGTCGCGCGGCTCGCCGCGCCGGGGCCCCCCTCCCGGCCTTCGCGCGAACAGCGCCTCGACGACGCGCCCCTAGTTGTAACGCGGCGCCGCTACCCGTACGTGCGAGCCGGACGCATGATCGCGCCGATCAGCCAGAGGAACGGCAGGAAGATGCCGAAGATGAACAACAGGACGTGCCCGTTCCTGATCGTGAGCACGCCCAGCGTGACGAGGAGCACGAGGTAGAGCACTCCGCCGCCGAAGATCCATCCCATCTGTGCTCCTCGGTGAAACTTCGCCGCGTCCGGCCCGTGCGGTGCGCGGACCTACTTGAGCTCCTTGGCCGTTTGCTTCACGGCATCGTCGATGTCTTTGACGTCGACGTCGAGTTGCTTCACGACGCTCTTTTCGGCCTTCAGGTTGGCCTTGCGCACCGCGTCCTCGACCTTGGATTCACCGATCACGAGGAGGCACGCCTCGCCTTCGTCGATGAACTCGCCGAGGTCTTTGACATCCGACCTCGACATTCCCTTCCAGAGGTGCCCGCCGACTCCGCCGACCGCCGCGCCGATTGCCGCAGAACCGAGTAGCGAGGGTGGGAACAACAGACCGACGACTGCACCGACCGCGACACCGCCCCACGCGCCCTTGCGCGTCGACGTCTCGTCCTTGTTCACGTGCACCTTGCCGTTGTCGTCCTTGGTGATGACCGCGGCGTCATAGCCGCCGATCATTCCCTCCCAGTGCAGATCCTTCACGAGGTCGTAGTCGCCTTGTGCGACGTCCTCGTTCGGGTACCGACCCATGTATATGAACACTGACTCCGGCTTGGCCACGCCGGCCCCCTCTCGTCGAGCCGGACTCCGGCTCATCGCGATTTCCCTTTCCCGACAGGTTGGCAGGGACCGATCACCCGCGGCTTCACTCGCCGCGGGTGATCGGGGTGGCCGGCGGCGCGAGCTTTGGCAACCGTGCGCGTCCGTCGGGCGGAGCTTCGGGTGCGGACCGGGTGCAACTACCGTCGAGGCGGGGAGCGAGCTCACGGAGCAGCGCTGTCGCGCCCGCCGGCCCCGGCCGGTCGCTACTCCCGATGTGCAACTCCCGATGTGCAACTCCCGAGGTGAGCATGAGGATCGAAGCGATCCGTGGCGACATCACCGTCGAACCGGTCGATGCACTGGTCAATGCCGCGAACAACGCCCTCGCGCGCGGCGCCGGCGTGTGCGGCGCCATATTCGCCGCCGCCGGGCCCGAGCTCGACCGCGCGTGCGCGGAGATCGGCGGCTGTGCGACGGGCGACGCGGTGTTGACCTCCGGCTTCGGGCTGCGCGCCCGGTGGATCGTGCACACGGTCGGCCCGGTCTGGCATGGCGGCGATCGCGGCGAACCGGAGCTGCTCGCCTCGTGCTACCGGCGATCGATCGAGGTTGCACGGGCGGCCGGCGCGGCATCGATCGCGTTCCCCGCGATATCGACGGGTATCTACGGGTATCCATCCCGTGACGCGGCGCGGATCGCGGTCGCCACGGTGCGGGCGGCCGGCGCCGGCGCATTCGACCTGGTTCGGCTGGTGGCTTTCGACGAGGCGACCTTGCAGATCTACCGGGAGCTTCTCGCCGAGCCCGGATGCGACTGAGCGCGTAGGTACCCCCGCAGGCAGGACGGCGCGAATAGGTATTGCCGCGCGCGCATCTAAGGCGAATTCCGGATGTGGCGGACTGTCATCGGGTGCATCGTCACGGTCGAGGTCGAGCGGCCTCGATGAACCACCTCGGGGCTCACCTCGTACGCAGGAAGCCCCATACGCAAGAAGAAGGAGGAATGATGGCAGCGACTTCTGCTTTGCCGTCGACGATCGTCACCCGTTCGCGGTGGACCGTGCAGCACCTCGTGGTGCTGGCCGTCGCGGTCATTGCACTTTCGGTGGCGACCTTTGCGGCCGGACGAGCGAGCGTGGACGTGCACCACGCGCCCGCCGTGACCCCGGCTCCCGCGGTCGCCGCACATCCGTTGGACCCGTCGGCATTCCGCTGCCGCATCGGTCGTCCCTGCTGAAAGGGGAATTGCGTGCCGTTGTTCATGGACGTCCACGAGAAGGTCGAGGGCTTGACCGCAGAAGCGGTCGCCGGCGCCCACAGTCGTGATCTCGAAGTGCAGGAGGCGTACAACGTCCGGTACCTGCGCTACTGGTTCGACTCGTCGACCGGGCGTGTGTTCTGCCTGGTCGAGGCGCCCGACGCCGAAGCCGCCTGCGCAGTGCACCGGGAGGCGCACGGCCTGGTCGCGGACTCGATCACCGAGGTGCAGGAGGGCGAGTGAGCGCCCCGTTGTGGGACACTTCAGCGGTGCGCGAGGAGTCGCCGACCGAGACCTTCGCCGGGCGGGAGGCCGAACTCGACGCGCTGTGCGGTGCGGTCGACTCCCTCGATGTCACCGGGGCGCGGACGATCCTGATCGGCGGCGAGGCCGGAATCGGCAAGACGCGACTGGTCGAGGAGCTACGGGTTCGGGCCCGCGCCGCCGGAGCGACCGTCGCTTTCGGCGTGTGCAGTCCCGCCGAGGGCGGCGGCCTTCCGTATGCCCCGATCGTGGGTGTCCTGCGCGACCTCGCTCGCCAGATCGACGAACCGGCCGGGATAGCCGTGCTCGCGCCGGCGCGGCGCCGGCTCGGCCTCTTCGATTCGCCGGTCGCCGAAGGCGGCCTCGACGATCCGGCTGTGTCGACCAAGACACAGTTGTTCGAAACCCTGTTGACGTGTTTCAACGCGCTCGCCGAGCGCTCGCGACTGGTGATCATGCTCGAGGACCTGCACTGGGCCGACTCGACGAGCATCGAGGCGATCGACTTCATGGCGCGCAATCTTGGTGAGAGCCCGATGCTGCTCATTGCGACCTACCGCCAAGAGGAGCTCGGTCGAGACGAGAAGTTGCGGCGCACCGTTGCCGAGCTCGGGCGGCATCGAGCGGTCTCGCAGCTCGAGCTCACGGGACTCGATCGAGAGGCCACGGCAGTGGTGATGGCCGGCGTGCTCGGCCGCCGGCCGGAGTGGGCCTTGCTGGACGCAGTCTTCGCGCGTTGCGAGGGCAACCCGTTCTTCGCCGAAGAGCTGACCGCGGCGCGCGACGCGGCTGCGCTCCCGATCGTGCTGCGCAACGTGATCATGCTGCGCCTCGACCGCCTCTTGCCCGCAGCGCGACACGCCGCGGCGGTCGTCGCAGCCGCCGGAGGGTCCATCGATCATCGCCTGCTCGCCGCGACGTGCGATCTCGACGACGACACGCTCGAGGTCGCAATTGCCGAAGCCGTCGAGCTGCGGGTCCTCGCCGTCGAGGAGCGATCCCGCTACCGGTTCCGGCACGCGTTGCAACGCGACGCGGTCGACGACGCGCTCCTCCCGGGTGAACGGGCCCGCTTGCATCGCAAGCTGGCCGTTGGGCTCACGAACAACCCCGAGTACGGCGCGGCCGGACCGGGATACTTCGCGCTCGAGCTGGCGGAGCACTGGTGGGAAGCCAACGAGTGGGCCGAGGCGCTGACGGCCTCGATCCGCGCCGGCGACGCGATGGCCGCGCTACTGGCGATGCCGGAGGCCTTCGCGAACTACGAGCGCGCCATCTCGGCGCACGAACGACTCGACGAAGCCGAGAGGCTGTCCACGAACGATGCGGTCGAGCTGTGGTTGAAGGCGGCGGACGCGGCGTTCATCATCGGCGAGCCCGACCGATCGGTCGAGCTCGCAAATCGCGCGCTCGCGGAGATCGACGAGAGGAATTCACCGACTCGGGCCGCGGTTGCCTACCGGTTGCTCGGTCGCAGTTGCTGGGCCACGGGCGACCCCGATGCCGCTTTCGACGCGTTCCGGCGCGCGCGCGAGCTCCTGCCCTCCGATCCGCCGTCGATCGAGCTTGCCGGAGTGCTCGCGGAGGAGGCTCGCAGCTTCTTGCTCATCGCGCACTCCCGTGAGGCCGCGGCGCGCAGCCGCGAGGCGATCACCGTCGCGCGAACCCTGGGCGCGCGGGCCGAGGAGAGTCACGCGTTGACGACCCTCGGCGCGTGCCTGGCCGAGCAGGGCGATCCCGACGGAGGCATCGCGCTGATCCGTGAAGCGCTCGCGATCGCGGAGGAGCTGGGTCTCCCGGACATCCTCGACCTCGCCTACAAGTTGCTCACCCATGTGCTAATGGAGGCCGCCCGGCTCGACGAAGCCGCGCAGGTGGTTTTCGACGGGATAGCGCTCGACGGAAGATCCGTGGGCGTTCGGCTGGCGAGCGCCGGCGGGAACAGCGCGGAATCCCTGATCCGGAGTGGTCGCTGGGACGAGGCGGACGACCTGCTCGCGCGCATGGACGACCGTGGTATCGGAACCTGCGTCTTCGGTCCGCAGGCGGTGCGCTCGCTTCTGGCGACCCGCCGTGGCCGCTTCGACGAAGCGAGCAGCCGGCTCGACCGGGCCGCGGAGCTCTCCGCCGATCTCGGCACCGTGCAGGTCCGCGGCTGGTTCCACATATTGCGCGCCGAGCTGGCGCTCGAACAGGGCCGGCCCGCCGAGGCGTACGAGGAGATCGAGCACGGCCTGATGGTCGCGGCCGGTACCGACGACACCTCGTATCGCCCGGAGATGTGTGCGCTCGGCGTGCGCGCGCTCGCCGACGAGTACGAAGCCGCGCCGGTGAAGAGCCGCCGGATCGACGTCGACAAGTTTCGCCGGCTCGGAGCCGCGCTCGTCGAAGAGGCCGGCCGGCTCGTCGTGCCGGTGCCGGGGAGCGTTCGGCTGCCGCCGCGCTCGATCGCATTCGTCGCGCTGTGTCGGGCGGAGGAGACGCGGCTGCGCACTTCCGATCCCGATTCCTGGTATGTCGCGGCCCAAGGGTGGTCGGAAGCCTCCGAGCCATATTTTGTCGCGTACTGTCGCTGGCGCGAGGCGGAGGCGACGCTCGCAGGTCGAAGTGGGCGGCGGCGCGCGGGGGCGGCGCTACGGGATGCGTGGCGGATCTGTCGTGAGATCGGCGCTCCACCACTTCAGGCGCGTGTGGAGAGCCTCGCGCGGCGCGCGCGGGTCACGCTCGACGACGTCGACGCGGGGTCGGAGGAATCCGCCCGGCGAACCGTCGCCGAGGACCTCGGACTCACCGCGCGCGAGACCGAGGTGCTCGCCGCCGTGGCGCGCGGTCGGACCGATCGCCAGATAGCCGATGAGCTGTACATCAGTAAGAAGACGGTGAGCGTTCACGTCTCGAACATCCTGCGCAAGCTCGATGTGGCGAACCGCGGCGAAGCCGCGGAGGTCGCGCAGCGGGCGGGGATGAGCCGGCTGTCCGCAGTTGCGGACTGACCGCGCCATCTCGACGCGACACACACGGCCGCCGCGTTACGGTGGAGCGTGCTGACGGGGGTCTCGCGGTCTGTGCTCGCGGGCAGTGTCGTTGCGGTGCTCACGCTCGGATTGCCGGCGTGCTCGGGCGGATCCGCGCCGTCGAAGCCGGCCGGCGCCGCGCCGGGCGAACCGACGGCTCTCACCGTCGACGATCTCGTCGCACCCGTCGGGCTCGATCCGTCCGACGTCTCGTTCGCGTGGCACGTGAACGACGCGCGCCGCGGCGCGGTGCAGAGCGCATACGACATCATCGTGTCGCGCGTCACCGTCGGCGGCACCGACGCGGGCAGGACCACCCCGGTCTGGGACTCGGGTCGCGTTCGCTCGCGCGCGCAGGCATTCGTGCCCTATGCCGGGCCGGCGCTCGCATCGGACGCGGTCTACCGGTGGACAGTGCAGACGTGGGACGGATCGGGCGACGCCGGCGCCCCGTCGGCACCGGCCACCTTCGAGACGGGTCTCACCGACAAGGACTGGAACGCGGATTGGATCCGGCGACCCGCGAGCACAACCGCGGAACCCGACCAGTTCACGTACGCGCGCAAGGACTTCACGCTCGACAGCTCGCCGATCATCCGTGCGCGGGCGTACGTGTCCGGCGACCAGCAATACGAGATGTACCTGAACGGGACCCGCGTCGGGAAAGGGGAGGCGTACAGCTTCCCCGACTCGCAGTACTACGAGACGCTCGACGTCACCCACGCGTTGCACGCGGGCTCCAACGCGGTCGGGCTGCTGTACAACTGGCAGGGTCCCACCAAGGGCCATCCGGCCGGCGCACCGGGTGTGATCGCGGAGATCCGGGTGACGCACCGCGACGGCAAGATCGAGTCGATCCGCACCGACGGTTCGTGGCGCGTGCGCAAGGGCGCGTGGTTCGAGCCGACCCAACGCG
>DATJAA010000112.1:0-3165 GCA_035516815.1 Acidimicrobiia bacterium
TGCTGAGGTCCGGCCCTTCCGTGTCGACGTGCCCGAGGCCGTTCTCGAAGATCTGCGTGAACGGCTCGCGCGCACGCGTTGGCCCGACCAGATACCCGGAAGTGGTTGGGATTACGGCACCGATCTCGCGTACCTGCGCGACCTCTGTTCCGAATGGCAGAACAAGTTCGACTGGCGCGCGCAGGAAGATCGGTTCAATCGCTGGCCGCACTTCCTCACCGACATCGATGGCCAGCAGATCCATTTCATCCACGCGCGATCCGACCAGGCCGGCGCGTTGCCGTTGATCATCACCCACGGCTGGCCCGGCTCGGTCGCCGAATTCCTCGATGTCATCGAGCCACTACGCGCGAACTTCCACGTGGTCGTCCCGTCGCTTCCCGGCTACGGATGGTCGGGTCCGACGACCCAACCGGGCTGGGATGTGCAACGCGTCGCCGACGCGTGGGCCACTTTGATGGCGCGCCTCGGGTACACGAGCTACGGCGCGCAGGGTGGCGATTGGGGCGCGATGGTGTCGGCTCGTCTCGCCGCGAGCGACCCGGAGCACGTTATCGGCCTCCACTCGAACATGCTGCTCGCCTTCCCGTCGGACGCGAGCAACATCGAGCTGTCGGAATCGGAGCTCGCCGATCTCGTGGCGGCCGGCGAGTTCATGCAGCGAGGCGCGGCATACCAGGAGATCCAGGGCAAGAACCCGCAGACGCTCGGCTACGGCCTCACCGATTCGCCGGCCGGCCTCGCCGGTTGGATCATCGAGAAGTTCCGCGCCTGGACCGACAACGACGGCAGCCCCGACGACGCCGTGACGCGCGACCAGCTGCTCACGAACCTCACCGTGTACTGGGTGACGAAGACGATCAACTCGTCGATCCGGCTGTACTGCGAATCGCAGCGGACCGACCGCTTCGGACCGACGGGCGAGTACATCGGCGTCCCGACTGCCGCGGCGGTGTTCCCGAAGGAGATCTTCCGAATTCCCCGTGCCTATGCCGAAACCCGGTTCAATCTGGTCCGCTACAACCGATTCGACCGGGGCGGACACTTCGCCGCGCTCGAGGAACCTGATCTCCTCGTGCAAGATATAGAGGAATTCTTCCTCCGCGACCTGAGGTGATGACATGCATGATCTGGTGATCAAGGGCGGCTCGGTCGTCGACGGTACCGGCGCGCCCGCGCGCACCGCCGACATCGCGATCAGTCGCGGCGTCATCACCGAAGTGGGCGAGGTCGACGGCAAAGCCCGTGCGACGATCGACGCCGACGGCGCGCTCGTCACCCCGGGCTTCGTCGACGTACATACGCACTTCGACGGCCAGGTCACCTGGGATCCGATGCTCACGCCGACGTGCTGGCACGGCGTCACCACGATCGTGATGGGTAACTGCGGCGTCGGCTTCGCGCCGGTCAAGCCCGAGAAGCACGACTGGCTCATCGGGCTGATGGAAGGGGTAGAGGACATTCCCGGCGCCGCGCTATCCGAGGGCATCCAGTGGGGCTGGGAGCACTACCCCGAGTATCTCGACGCGGTCGATCGTGCGCCGAAGATGCTCGACGTCGGTGCCCAGGTCCCGCACGGCGCGGTGCGCGGCTACGTGATGGGGGAGCGAGGCGCCAAGAACGAGCCCGCGACTCCCGACGACATCGAGGCGATGGCGCGCATCGTGCGCGAGGGCATGAACGCCGGCGCACTCGGATTCTCCACCAGTCGCACGATCGCGCACATGGCGATCGACGGTGAGCCGGTGCCCGGGACGTTCGCCGCCGAGGACGAGCTGTTCGGCATCGGTCGTGTGCTCGGAGAGCTCGGGACCGGCGTGTTCGAGCTCGCCCCGGCGGGTGCGCTCGGCGAAGACCTCGCGGCGCCCGAGCGCGAGATGGCGTGGATGCGCAAGTTGGCGGGTGCCATCGGCCGACCCGTGTCGTTCGCCCTCACGCAGAACGATCACGACCCCGAGTCATGGCGCCTCATGCTCGATCTCTGCGCGCAGGCCGCAGCCGAGGGCGCACAGGTGCGTCCGCAGGTCGCCGGTCGACCTGTCAGCTTGCTCCTCGGGCTGCAGACCTTCCACCCGTTCGCGTACTGCCCGTCGTGGGCGCCGGTCGGCGCCGCACCGCTCGCCGAAAAGGTCGCGGCGATGCGCGATCCCGCGATGCGCGAGAAGCTGCTCGGCGAGGTCGACGCCGCGATCGCGCCGATGCGGCAGTTCCTCGACCCGGCCCGCGCCTTTCCAATGGGCGCGGTTCCCGACTACGAGCCCTCGCCCGACCGGAGCATCGCCGCGCTCGCGCGGGCCCAGAACCGTCCCGAGATGGACGTGTTCTACGACGCGCTCCTCGCCGACGACGGCCTCGGGCTCGTGCTGCGCCCCCTGCTCAACTACACGAACTTCTCGCTCGACGCGGTGCGGGAAATGTTGCAGCACCCGACGAGCGCGTGGGGTCTCGGCGACGGCGGTGCGCACTGCGGGACGACCTGCGACGCGAGCACGCCCACGTTCATGCTCGCCCACTGGGCACGCGACCGCGACCATGATCGGCTCCCGCTGGAATGGGTCGTGCGGAAGATGACCGCCGAGACCGCGTCGATGTACGGGCTCGGCGATCGCGGCACGCTCGAGCCCGGCAAGGTCGGCGATGTGAACGTGATCGACTTCGATCACGTGCAGCTCGACCGGCCGGTGATGGTGCACGATCTCCCCGGCGACGCCCGCCGGTTCGTGCAGCGGGCGCGCGGCTACCTCACGACGGTGAAGTCGGGCGAGGTCATCCTGTGCGACGGCGACGACCAGGGCGCGCGCCCCGGCCGGCTGCTCCGCGGCGCGCGCTGAGAGCAGTTCGCTTCCGCGCCGGTCAGACGCCCGGCTTCCAGATCATCAGGATCAGGAACACCACGACGAAGACGTTCAGCGTCGCGCCGGCGGCTGCCATACGTTTTCCGAGCGCTTCGAGCTCCACGGCCTGCGGGGAGGGGCTGCCCGCCGGCGCCGGCCCCTGCTCCATCTCGGCGAGCAGCGCGTTGACACGCTTGTGGCCGGGGATGAGTATCGAGTGCGATATCCCGATCGCGATCACGTAGAGGACCAGCGCCAGCCAGATCCACGTCTGCGAGAACTTCCACAGCGGGTGGCCGACGATGACGAGCAGAATCCCGAATACGGGGAT
>DATJAA010000113.1:0-7634 GCA_035516815.1 Acidimicrobiia bacterium
CGACCGGCGTCGCGATCGCGCGCTTGGCCTCGCCGAGCCGTTCGGCCGACGTCACCAGCCGCTCGACGCGATCGATCTCCGTAGCCGCATCCTCGACTGACGAACGCGCGTCGTCCAAGAGCGCGAGCGCATCCTGCTCGAGCACCTCGAGCGCAGCGCGCAACTCGCGGAGCGTCTGGGTGAGCAGCACGAGGACAACGGCGAGCACCGCGACGATGATGACGAGGACGGTCGACGCGACGATCGCGAGCACATCACTCGTCGACATCTTCACCCGTCGCCATGTCGACTGCGTCCTCTCCGCGCCGCTTCCGCCAGTGTTCGACGAGCTCGGGTTCGGCGCCGTGCCCGGAGGCACGATAGAACTGCTCGCCCGCGATCTCCACCGGGAGGTGCTCCTGCGGCACCCACCCGCTCGGGTCGTCGTGAGGGTACCGGTAGCCCTGACCGTGGCCGAGCATCTGCGCGCCGCGGTAGTGCGAGTCACGGAGATGCATCGGCACCGGGCCGGGCCGGCGGTCGCGCACCGCATTCGTCGCCGCACCGAGCGCCGAGATCACGGAGTTGCTCTTGGGGGCCAGCGCGAGGTGGATGACCACGTGTGCGAGATTGATCCCCGCCTCCGGCAGCCCGACGTATTCGACCGCGCGTGCCGCGGCATCGGCCACGAGCAGGGCCTGCGGATCGGCGAGGCCGACGTCTTCACTTGCGAGGATGACGAGACGGCGTGCGATGAACCGCGCGTCCTCCCCCGCCTCCAGCATGCGTGCGAGCCAGTACAGCCCCGCGTCGGGATCGGAGCCGCGGATCGACTTGATGAACGCGGAGATGATGTCGTAGTGCTCGTCGTCGCCGTAACGCACGCTGCGCAATGCGAGCGCGGCTTCCGCGTCGGCGAGCGTGATCGCGGCGCGCCCGTCCTGGACCGTCAGCGCGTGCGCCGTCTCGAGCACGGTCAGGAGATGGCGCGCGTCGCCCTCGCTCTTGTCGACCAGATGCCGGAGCGCGTCGTCGTCGATCGTCGCGGGCTCGTCACCCAGGCCGCGGTCCTGATCTTCGAGTGCGCGGTACGCGAGACTCTCGAGCGCCACATCGTCGAGCGGCTCGAGGCGGAAGAGTGTGCTGCGCGACAACAACGGCCCGGTGAGCGAGAAGAACGGGTTCTCCGTGGTGGCACCCACGAGTACGAGCAGCCCTTCTTCGACGAACGGGAGCAGGACATCCTGTTGTGCCCGCGAGAACCGGTGCACCTCGTCGAGGAAGAGGATCGTCCCCTGCCCGCGCTCGCCGAGCCGGGCGCGCGCCCGTTCGGCCACCTCACGGACGTCCTTGACCCCGGCGCTCACCGCGCTCAATGTCTCGAACGCTTTCTCGGTAACGCCGGCGACGAGACGCGCGATCGTGGTCTTGCCGGTTCCCGGCGGTCCCCAGATGATCACCGACGAAAGCCGGTCCGATTCGATGAGGACCCGCAGCGGCTTACCCGGCCCGAGCAGGTGACGCTGACCGACGACCTCGTCCAAGGTGCGCGGCCGCAGCCGCGCCGCCAGTGGCGCCCGGCGCGCGAGACGCTCCTCGACTGCCGACGCGAACAAATCCGGCCCGTGCGCCATCCGGTCCAGGCTACGGCTGTTTCCCCGCCACCCCTCACCCAACAGTTGGCCTGGGTTAGGCGCCAATCTGGTCAGTGAGCGTGCCCGCCTGGCGCTGGGCCAAGGCTGCAGCCGTCTGCTCGACGATCTCGCGGTCGGTACTCGAGTCCGTGAAGACCAGCGGCAGCCCGCCGAACCAACGTGTCGCGCAACGCCTGGAGCACCCCCAGTTCCGCCGCGCTCCCGCCGGGGACGAAATCACCTTGTCTGGTAGCCAGAAGGCCCCGGATGGCCTACATGTGCCGTCCCGGTCCAGACTCGAGCCGGCGCGCACACTCACTCAGGCGCGCAATCGACGCAACGCCCCGCCGGAGCCCGTCGTCGAACGAACGTCCCAGCTGGAACTCCGTTAGTTCAGTCGAGCAATCGCAGAGCGTGCGCTCGAATGTCGTGCACGGAATCCCCACCCGCTGCGTGGCGTCGGCATCCTTTGGGTGACGGCTCCGGTGGATCCGGACCCCGCGTGACGTCGTGCGCCGGTCACGTCCCACGGAGATCTCAATGGCCGTCTCGGGCTGGTGCGCGAACTCCCAGAGCCGCGCCGCCGACGAGTGTGACGCAACGGCGTCGCCCCCGACGCTGAGCACCGCGCTCATACGCGTCTGCTCCCACGACACCTCCGTTCCCGCGAGTCGATACACGCGCGGTCGAATGCGGCGGAGCTGGCGCCGCTGCACCATTCGGGCGATCTGATTGGTCGAGAATCCGACAGCCGCGAGCTGGTCCCAGTGGGCGAGTCCGCGTTGCTTCGAGGCGACGGTGGGATGTCAGGGGTTGGGATCGACGAGGCGCAGGCCGAGGTCGCGGAGCTGATGGGGATCGATCGCGCTCGGCGCATTCGTCAGGGGGTCCGCGCCCGACTGCGTCTTGGGGAACGCGATCACCTCGCGGATGTTCTCCTCGCCCGCGAGGATCGCCGTGAACCGATCGATGCCCACCGCGAAACCGGCGTGCGGTGGCGCACCGAAGCGGAACGCGTCGAGGAGGAAGCCGAAGCGCTGCTGCGCGTCGGCTTCGTCTATGCCGATGATCGAAAAGAGGCGCTGCTGCACATCCGGGCGATGAATACGGACCGAACCCGAACCGAGCTCCCAGCCGTTCAGGACGAGGTCGTAGGCCTGCGCCCGCACGGACAACGGATCGGACTCGAGGCGGTCGAGGTCGTCGGGGCGCGGCATGGTGAACGGGTGGTGCATCGGGACGGGCGAACCGTCGTCGGCCGCTTCGAACAGCGGGAAGTCGACGACCCAGACGAAGCGCAACCCGCCCTCCGACACGGGGGGCCGGCCCAGATCGAGGCGCAAGGCGCCGAGGACCTCCCGCACCATCGCGCGCCGGCCCGCGACGATCAGCACGAGGTCGCCCGCGACCGCGCCGAGTGCATCGACCACGCCGAGTCGCTCGGATTCGGAGAGGAACTTCGCTACCGGAGATTCGAGTACCGCGCCGTCGCGCACCCGCATCCATACGAGGCCCTGCGCGCCGAGTGCCTTGGCGCGGTCGGTGAGCGCGTCGAGTCGGGATCGAGCCATCTCGCCCTGACCTTCGACGCGCAGCCCCTTGATCGCGTCGGCGCCCGCGAACGCGCGGAACTCGGTGGCGCCGAACACGTCGGTGAGCTCGACCAACTCCATCCCGAACCGCAGGTCGGGCTTGTCCGAGCCGTAACGCTCCATCGCTTCGTGCCACGTCACGCGCGGGATGGACGCGGGCGCCTCGCCCGGACGCGCCACCCGCGCCGCGGCGAGCACCGCGGCCGACACCGCGTCGAGCACATCGGATTGCTCGGCGAAGGTCATCTCGACGTCGAGCTGCATGAACTCGAACTGGCGGTCGGCGCGCAGGTCTTCGTCGCGCAGACAACGGGCGATCTGGAAGTATCGATCGAAGCCACCGACCATCAGGAGTTGCTTGAACAACTGCGGGCTTTGCGGCAAGGCGTAGAACTCGCCCGGCCGCAGCCGCGACGGCACCACGAAATCGCGCGCGCCCTCGGGCGTCGACGCGACGAGCATCGGCGTCTCGATCTCGACGAAGTCCTGCTCCGCCATCGATTCGCGCATAACGCGGTTGATCGCGGCCCGCAGCCGCAGGTTCCGTTGCATCGGCGCGCGGCGAAGGTCGAGGTAGCGATGGCGCAACCGGAGTACTTCGTCGACGTCGACGCGATCGTCGAGGGGAAAGGGCGGTGGCTCCGCTTCCGACAGGACCTCGATCTGTCGCGCCACGACCTCCACCGCACCGGTCGGCAGGTCGTGGTTGACCTTTTCGTCGGGACGAGCGGCGACGTCGCCGACGACCCGGACGACCCATTCGCTGCGCACGCGGTGCGCGACCTCGAGCCCGGCCACCTGCGGATCGACGACGACCTGCAGGGTGCCGGCCACGTCGCGGACGTCGAGGAACACCTTGCCGCCGTGGTCGCGACGGCTCGCGACCCAGCCGCATACCGCCACCGATTCGCCGATGTCGCCGGATCGCAGGTCGCCGGCCCGATGCGATCGCATCATGAGGAGGATTCGTCCTTCCGTTCGCGCAACCAGGCCGCGATGTGCTCCCGGCGCACTTCCTTTTGAGGGTCGTCGGCGCGAAGGTCGCGGACCGCGACCACACCGCGGCTCATCTCGTCGGCGCCGACGATCACCGCCCAGCGCGCGCCCGATCGATCGGCGGCTGCGAATTGCTTCTTCGCCGAACGTCCGCCGTACGCACGGTCGGCGGAGAGCCCGAGCGCCCGCAGCTCTGCGAGGAGCCGGACGGTGTCGGCGTGGCCGGCGAGGTCGATCACGTACGCGTCGAGATAGGCGGCCGGAGCCGGAAAGGTGCCCTCGGCGTCGCACGCCAAGAGCAAGCGCTCGATACCCGTCCCGAATCCGATGGACGGTGCCACGGGTCCACCCATCTCCTCCGCGAGCCGGTCGTAACGACCGCCGCCGCCGATCGCGTTCTGAGCCGCGTCGAGTGCGCCGCTCGCCAGCTCGAACACGGTGCTCGTGTAGTAGTCGAACCCGCGCACGAGCCGCGGTGCGATCTCGAACGGAATGCCGAGCGCCTGCAGACCTTCCTGCACGAGCGCGAAGTGCGCGGCGGAACCGTCGGTCAAGTACTCGCCGAGTTGCGGGGCGCGCTCGAGCAGGTCGGACCAGTCGGCGCGCTTCGAGTCGAGGATGCGCAGCGGATTCGCCTCCGCGCGTTCCATCTCCTTCCCGATGACGTCGGCATGGTCGCGCCAGTACGCGACGAGGACGTCCCGATAACGTGCGCGAGTTTCCGCGTCGCCCATGGAGTTGAGCAGGAGCCGAACATCGCGCAGCCCGAGATCGGCGGAGAATTCCCAGAGCAGGGCGATCATCTCGACGTCGACGTCCGGGTCGTCGATCCCGATGACCTCGGCGCCGAGCTGCCAGTGCTGGCGGTAGCGACCCGCTTGCGGTTGCTCGGCCCGGAAGTTGGGTGCGAGATACCACACCTTCCACGGCGTGGCCGGCCGGTGCTGCACGAATGCACGAACGACCGGCGCGGTGCCCTCCGGCCTCAAAGCCAGCCGGCGTCCGCCGCGGTCGACGAAGTCGTACATCTCCTTGCGGACGACGTCGGTCGTCTCCCCGACCCGCGCGAACACTTCGTAGTGCTCGACGATCGGCGTGAGGAGCAGGCCGTAGCCGAACCGCTCGGCCCAGGACGCGAACCGAGTCACGAGGGCGGTCCATCGTGCAGACTCGGGCGGGAGGACGTCGAGCATGCCCTTGGGCGCGCGTATGACGTCTCGATCCGCCGGCATCCGCGGCATGCTAGCCAGCAGTCCCCGCGCCGCCGACGATGATTACCGCAAGCGCGACGACCGCTACGGATTCGGGTTCGGGGCCACCTCCGCGTACGAGATCCGAACCCACGCGGACTGCGTCGGCGAGAGGAAGTACGGCGGGCTCAGGTACTTGAGTCGCGTGTCGTACGTGTACGACTTGTTGTAGCCCGACGACAACGTGGGCGGGTTGGTCGACCCGTTGAACGTGCCGACCGGGCCGCGGAACTTCTGCGTGATGACACCGTTGATGATGAGGCTGTGCGCACCAGGCACTGCGCAGGGGTGTGCAACGGTGCACGCGGTGTTCCCCCCAGTCGACCAGTTCTGCACGTAGAACGAGTGATTGAGCGACATGATCGCGGCGTCGATCGTGAGGTCGTCGGTGACATCGGCATTCGCAGCATGCACCACCGCCACGTCGTTGTCGGCCACGAGGCCGAGCACGTCGCCACCTGAGGGGTACTGGTGGTAGACGAGGTTGCCGGTGATGTCGATGTCGTCTTGGGACGCGACGGTCAGCTGACCGTTCAGCGTTCCACTGATGTTGACGTCGCCGTTGCATGTCGAGCCCGAGCACGAGGAGTGGTTCGGGTCCGAGGTGGAGCTCGGCACGTTCTGCACGTACACCACGCCGTTCACCGGCAAGCTCAATCCGTTGCCCGGTCCGCAACCCGTGTTCGTCGACTTGGTCTTGCTACTCGAGACGTTCATCGTGCCGTTCGACAGCAGCGTGATCGTGGTCGGCCCCGTGTACAGGCAGCCGGTCCCGCCCAGCGACCCGTCGGCCTGGGACTTGATCGCCGTGTTGGCGGGCGGGAACGGAAGGATGGAACCGCTCGCCGGATCGCCGCCGCGCCCGTAGTTCGGAGCGTTCGCACAGCTGAGCGGGTTCAACACCGCGCCGGGACCGCCGAACTTCTTGCTGTTCGCGACGTTGTTGCTCGTGAGCGAGTTGTAATAGGTGTCGGTGTCGCCGTTGAAGGTCGGCGCGCCACACACGTACAGCCCGTCGTTCGAGTGCACGGGACCATTCATGACCGACAAGGTCGTCCAGTACACGACGCTGCAGTTCGCCGGGTCGCTCGGCCCGTACTTGTTGCTCGCCGCGTTCCATTCCCACGCGTGGAAGGTGCAAGCCGTCGCGTTCGCGCCCGACAGCGCCGGGTCGGTGATCTCGTAGTCGGTCAGCCAGAGGTAGTCGAGGAAACCCTGGCGGCGTAGCCCGAGGCTCACCGTACGGATGACGCCCGTTCCCGTCGCGCACCCGGCCCCCGTCCGCCCGAGCCGCATGCCCGACGAGGTCAGGTACACGATGCCGGTCGCGGCCGTCTTCGAGGAGTCGACGTGGTACCGGAAGCACTCGCCGTTGGAGCTGCCGCCGGGGACGGCGGTCCACCCGGTGAAGGCCGGGTTCGGAGTCGGCGGGAGGTTCGTGGCGTTGTACACCCAGTAGTTGCTGTTCTGCGCGAGGCGGTTGAGGTAATCGTCGACGCCCGCTTCGGCCGCGGCCAGCGCGGACTCGTGATCTTGGTCGTGCCGCGCGAGCGGGAGCTGGCCGATCGCGCCCTGGACAACGGCCAACGGGATGATCGCCATGAGCATCACGACCGTGATGCAGATGATCATCGCGAGCCCGGCCTCATCGTGCGAGCCGTCGGGATGCGTGCGGAAACGGCGTGAGAAGAAGTCAATCATGGCATCAGTTGTTCGGGTTGTAGTCGACGTTACGAATGTGGATGCGGGTGGAGATCACGACCGTCGGCGCGTTCGGATGCACCCGGACGCGCAACGTGACTCCGACCGAGTCGATACTGCGAAGGTCGGTGGTCGAGGTGATGGGCATCGGAAGTATTTGCGTACCGTCGGAGCGCCAGTACGTGAAGAGCGGCTGCGTGGTGTCGATGTACTCGCCGTCGAGGCGGTTGATGATCGCGCCGGTATAGGTGTAGTTCCCTACCGTGCCCGAAGGCTGGGTTGCATCCTCGTGCAGTACGTAGACGCCGGTCGCTCCGACCTGCGACAGATAAGCGTGTAGTCGCGTGGGGCCGACACCGGTCGCGAGGTCCGAGAGGTTCGCGTAGAACACGACATCGTTGGAATCGGCCGAGGCGAACGCGGCCGTCGTGCTCGTCGGCGCGACGGCGGTGCGAATGTCCTTGGTGAGACGGTCCGCCATC
>DATJAA010000114.1:0-5402 GCA_035516815.1 Acidimicrobiia bacterium
TCGGCGCGCGACATCGCACGCCAGGGCTACGGGCGCGGCGTGTCGTTCGTGCGGCTCTACAAGTCGTACCGGTCGGAGGGTGTCGTCACGCCCCGCCGCGGGCGCGCCCTGCGCCGCTGGGCGTGGATCGTCGTCCGCTCGCCGTATCTCTTCTCGATGACACGGCGCGGAACGTGGTTGAGGCGCGCGAGCGAATCGGCCGGCCGGCTCGTGGGCAGCGTCCGCTTTCGGGTGATCTGTCTCTACTCGCGCCGGACATCCGGACCGTCCACCGTCGACGTGTCGCGCTGAATTTCCGCGCCGGCCCTGCCGGAGGGCCAGGGTCCTGTGGTACTTCTTGTACTCGGCCGCAGCACGCGCGCGGGGGGAGTGAATGCCGACCACGTCCGTCAAGACCTTGCGCTACTTCCGGGACCAGTTCGGCGGGATCGCCTGGCTCGGTGTGCTGTCGCTGATCTCGGCGCAGTTCCAGGCGGCGGCCCTGATCCTCATCGTTCCGCTCGGCAACGCCATCGCCGAGGGGAAGCGTCGCTACCACGGCCACCTCGGACCGATCCAGATCCACAGCTCGACCGGTCACATCGCGATGGTCGCGGCCGGGGCGGTTTTGGTCGCGGCGACGCTCGACATCTGGTCGGCGTGGGACCGGTCGCGGATCATGACCAAGTGGGAGTACCGGCTGCGGGAGCAGACGGTCGCGGAGTTTCTCGGCAGCGACTACGAGACGCAGGCCGCGGAGCGCCTGGGGACGCTCGGCACGCTGAGCGGGTACGTCACTCGCGGGACGACGGCGCTCGGTGCGCTGGTGAGTGGCCTCAGCGCCGGCGTGACGATCCTCGTCTTCGTCTTCATCGCCTTCCTGATCGACTACCGCTCCGCGCTCTTCCTGATCGGCATCGTGTTGGTGCTCTCGCTGCTGCTCCGGCCGGTGATGTCGAGAACGAAGAAGTACAGCCGGGCGATGTCGCGGATGCTCGTCGACTACGGGCGCGAGGTGACCGAGGCGACCCGCATGGCTCGCGACATCCGTGTGTTCGACGCGACGGGACCTGTCGGTGCGCGTTTGACGCGCATCTCGGCCTCGGTGGCGCGCGTCCGTGAGAAGTCGGCCTTCGTCAGCGGAGTGACTTCTCCCGTATATCAGTACACGGCCCTGCTGCTGATCGTCGGGGGGCTCGGTGTCGCCCAGGGCATCGGTACGAGCGACGTCGCGCAGTTCGGTGCGATTGCGCTGCTGTTGTTGCGCAGCATGACGTTCGGCCAGCAGATTCAGAACGCGTACCAGACACTCCTCGACTGCATGCCGTACGTGGAGCGGCTCGAGGAGATGCGCGCGATCTACACGTCGCATCCAGCGCCGGACGGAACCGTGCCACTCGAGCGCATACACACGCTCGACTTCGATCAGGTGCGCTTCAGCTACGACGGCGAGGTCGAGGCACTCGCGGGAGTGTCGGCGTCGTTTCCGGTCGGGGAGATCGTGGGGATCGTCGGTCCGTCCGGCGGCGGGAAGTCGACGCTGTCGCAGATCGTGCTGCGGCTGCGGGTTCCCACGGCGGGCTCGCTCACGTGCAACGGCGAGCCAGCCTCGCAGTACACGCTCTCGTCGTGGTACCGGCATGTCTCCCTCGTACCGCAGGACCCCCGGCTGTTCCACGCGACCGTCGCGGAGAACATCGCGTTCCTCGACCCCACCATCAGCCGCGACGATGTGATCGAAGCCGCGAAGGCCGCGGGCGTGCACGAGGTCGTCGAGACCCTCGACCACAAGTACGACACGTTGATCGGGCCGGCATTCCGTGATCTGTCGGGTGGGCAGATCCAGCGCATCGGCATCGCGCGTGCGCTCGCGCGCGGCGCGGAGATCCTCGTGCTCGACGAACCCACGAGCGCGCTCGACGTGCACTCCGAGCAGGTCATCCAACAAACGCTGGAAGCGCTGCGGGGCCGCGTGCTCGTCATGATCATCGCGCACCGACTTTCGACGCTGAGTATCTGTGACCGCATCTTGGTGTTGCAGGCGGGCAAGGTCGAAACGATGGGAACGCTCTCGGAGGTCTCGGAGCGCAGCGACTTCTTCCGCCGTGCGCTGGACGCGGGCACGCTCGAGATCGGCGTGGGCGGCACGCCCCCGATCGTGTCGCCCGACGACGTGTGACGGACCCGATCCACGTCGTCTGGCTCGTCAAGGGGCTCGGTCCCGGTGGGGCGGAGCGTCTCCTCGTCGCGGCGGCGGGCACCCACGACCGCGCGTCGTACGACATCGAGGTCGTCTACCTGCTTGCGTGGAAGCAGCATCTCGTTCCCGAGCTCGAGGCCGTCGGGGTGCGCTGTACGTGCCTCGACGTGCGCGACGAGCGCGACGTGCGTTGGGCCGGCCGGTTGCGCAGCCACCTACGCGGCCGACCCGTCGACATCGTTCATTCGCACTCGCCGTACGCGGCCGCGGTCGGCCGGCTCGTCGCGCGTTCGTTGCCGCGCGGTGAACGTCCGGCGCTGGTCTCGACCGAGCACAACCCATGGTCGACGTTCAAGGCGCCGACGCGGTACGCGAACGCGATCACCGCGCCGCTCGACGACGCGGTTCTCGCCGTGTCGGAGGAGACACGCGAGTCGATGAGCCGCCGCCAGCGGCGCCGGGCCGAGGTGCTGGTCCACGGCGTCGACGTCGAGGCGATCGACAAGCTCCGCAGTCAGCGCGATCGGGTACGCGAGGAGCTCGGTGTCGGATCCGGCACGGTCCTCATCGGCACCGTCGCGAACTACCACCCGAAGAAGGACTGGCCCAACCTGCTCCACGCGGCCCGGTTGCTCGCAGATCGGGAGTTGCCGGTGCGGTTCTGTGCGGTCGGGCAGGGCCCGCTCGAAGCGGAGGTGCTGGCCCTGCACCGCGAGTTGCAGCTGGACGGCATCGTCACGCTCACGGGTTACCGGCCCGATGCGGTCCGGCTCATGGCCGGCTGCGACATCTTCGCGCTCGGATCGAAGTGGGAGGGCCTGCCGGTCGCGTTGATGGAGGCGAGCGCGCTCGGGCTGGCCGTCGTCGCGACGCGCGTCGGTGGGATTCCGGCGGCTTTCCACGACGGCGCCGACGCGGTGCTCGTTCCCGCCGGATCGGCCGCCGCGCTCGCCGACGCCCTCGAGGCGCTGGTGCGCGACGAGCGACGCCGGCACGAGCTCGGCGCCGCGGCCCGGTGCCGGGCGGGCGATTTCGACGTCGCGCGCGCCGTCGCGCGACTCGAGCAGGTCTATCGCTCGGTCGCACGGCGGTGATCGGCGAGCTGGAATCCCGGCCCGCGACCGCCGACGATCTTCCGGCGATCATCGAGCTGCTCGCCCAATCGATGGGCCGCGCCGACGACGCGCGGTTCGACGCGCTGTTCCGGTGGAAGCACCTCGAGAACGTGTTCGGGCCCTCACCGATGTGGGTCGCATGCGACCGCGACCGGATCGTCGGCCTGCGCGTGTTCATGCGCTGGGAGTTCGAGCGGGCCGGCCGGATCGTCCGCTGCGTTCGGGCCGTCGACACCGCCACGCATCCCGACTACCAGGGCCGCGGCATCTTCAAGCGGCTGACCCTCGACGCGCTCGCACCGATGGAGGCCGACGGTGTGGAGTTCGTGTTCAACACTCCGAACTCGCAGAGCCGCCCCGGCTACCTGAAGATGGGCTGGCACGAGGTCGGTCGGGCGCGGGCCTGCGTACGGCCCCTCAGCCTCGGGGGAGCAGTTCGGCTCGCGCGCAGCCGGGTGCCGGCTTCGCACTGGTCCGAGCCGCTCAGCGGCGGGCGGCCCGTCGCAGACGTCATCGCGGATCCCGCCCTCGGCGAACTCCTCGCGAGGCGCGGGCGAGAGCCCGAGGTGTTCTGCACCCGAGTGGATGTGCCTTTTCTCGCGTGGAGGTACGGCACCCCCCTTCTCGACTACCGCGCCGTTATCGCGCCCGGCGGCCTCACGCAGGGCGTCGCCTTCGTCCGGCTGCGTACCCGCGGCCGCGCGCGGGAGGTCGTCCTGGCCGGGCTCGTGACCCCCTCGCCGGCCCCGCCCCGCGGGCTCGTTCGCGAGGTCGTGGGGTCGCTGCGGGGGCAGGCCGACTACGTGCTCGGCGTGGGCCGGCTGCCCGGATGCGTGCGCGTCCCGACCTTCGGGCCCGTCGTGACGACCCGCGACGTCGTCACGAGCGCGCCCCGCGAGATCGGGGCGTTCGCGTTTTCGCTGGGGGACCTCGAGCTGTTCTGACGGTACTGCCGCGAAACGGGCACAGGCCGCGAAGGCCCCGTTGTCAAGAACTGACAGCGTCACTACGATCGCCCCTCGGGAGGCGGCCCGCGTTGCTGCGGGCGCCCGTCTCGGGGGAGGTCAACTGGTGGGATCCGCACCGGCGGGGCGGGTTCGTAACTCGTTCCGTAGTCGCGCGCAGAGTGTGCTGAAGCGCGCGGCGGGTGCGAGCGATCGCCTGAGGAGCCAGTCGCCCGGGATCGTCGTCCTGGCGTACCACCGCGTCGGCGGCCGGTCGGATGCAAACGAGATCGATCTGCCCCAGGCTTGCTTCGCGGAGCAGATGGCGCACGTCGCGACCTGGTCGGATCCGGTCGGTCTCGACGATGCCCTCCTTGCGCTCGACACCGGCAGGGCCGGTCAGCGCGATCGCGTCGTCGTCACCTTCGACGACGGCACCGCCGACTTCGTCGACGTCGTCATGCCCGTCCTCGAGCGCTTCCGGGTGCCGGCCACGATCTACATCGCCACCGACTTCGTCGAGCGCGGGCTCGCGTTTCCGGCCGGCGGCCGCCCCGTGTCGTGGGCCGGCCTGTGCGATGCGCTGAGCACAGGACTCGTCACGATCGGTTCGCACACGCACACGCACTGCCTGCTCGACCGCGTCGATGCCGCGACCGCAGCCGGAGAGCTGCGGCGTTCCAATGAGCTGATCGCCGAGCGCACCGGAGTGCGGGCCGAGCACTTCGCGTATCCCAAGGCGCTCGTCGGGTCGCGCGGCGTGGATGAGGTCGTGCGAGCCACCTACCGGTCGGCCGCGCTCGCCGGAACGCGGGCGAACCCGTACGGCCGGACCGACCCGTGGCGTCTCGCCCGGTCGCCGGTGCAGCGCGCGGACGGCATGAAGTACTTCGAGCAGAAGCTCACCGGCGGGCTGCGGCTCGAGGACGACGTACGCCGGATGGTGAACCGCGTGAGGTATCTCGGGGCGAGCACGTGATCCGGACACCGAGCGGCGCGGCGCCGCGCGTCGTGCACGTCACGACCACCGACATCAGTCTCGCCCTGCTGCTCGGGCCGCAGCTCGCGGCCTTCCGCGCCGCGGGGTACGACGTCATCGGCGTTTCCGCGGCCGGGCCGTACGTGTCGCAGCTCGAGGGACTCGGTATCCACCACGTCGCGTTG
>DATJAA010000115.1:0-4087 GCA_035516815.1 Acidimicrobiia bacterium
ATCAGCTGCGGACCGTGATCGCGGAGACCTGCGGGCTCAGCGAGGGCTCGGTTCACGTCAGGGCACCCGACATGGGCGGTGGGTTCGGTAACAAGCAGCACTTCACGCGTGAGGAGTGCCTCGTCGCGTTGCTCGCGTTGACCACCGAACGACCGGTTCGCTGGAGCCAGGACCGCACCGAGGGACTGACGGCGTCGATCCACTCGCGCGAGCAGGTGCACGACGTGACCGTCGGTTTCGACGAGATGGGCAAGGTCGTCGCCTACCGGGTCGACGTCACGGCCAACATCGGGACCCCCGTTCTCTACTTCTCGGGCATCGGACCCGCGCTGGTGACGGTCGGCGCGCTCGAGGGCGCGTACGACTTCGGTGTCGTCGGATTCGACCTGCGATGCGTCGCGACGAACACGTGCCCGATCGGGGCCTACCGCGGCTTCGGTCAACCCCAGGCCCATTTCGCGTCGGAGCGCACGCTCGACGCGATCGCGACCGAGCTCGGGCTCGACCCGCTGGAGGTGCGCCGCCGGAATCTCTTGCCCGACACGCCCCGACCGTGGATCACCGGCGGCGGGGCCCGGATCGACGTCGGTTCGCTCCGACCGCATCTCGACGAGCTCGCGCGCGAGTTCGGCTACGACGCATGGCGCGCCCGGCAGGAAGCAGCGCGCGCGTCCGGCCGGCTCGTCGGGATCGGCGTCTCGGCGCTCGTGCAGGGAACCGCGCCGACGCAGTACGGCGTCGCCGGCCGGTTCGGTTCGTTCGAGAGCGCCTCGGTCGCGGTACTCCCGGACGGCGAGGTCACCGTCGCAGTCGGTTCGAAGTCACAGGGTCAGGGCCACGAGACGACGCTCGCACAGGTCGCGGCGGCTGCACTCGGCGTCGGTATCGAGCGCGTCACCGTCACCGACGGCGACACCGCCCGGCTCGCGTACGGCATGGGCTCGTGGGGCAGCCGCACCGCGGTGATGGCCGGAGGCGCGGTGCTCCGGGCGGCCACCAACCTGCGCGCCAAGATGGATCGGATCGGGTCGGCGATGCAGCACGCCCGCGGCGTTCCGGTCTCGTTCGACGAGATCGCCGAGGAAGCCTGGTGGCATGTTCACCGGCTGCCGGCCGGTGAGGATGCCGGGCTGCAGGAGTCGGTGGTCTACACGCCCGGCAACACGATCCCGGTTCCGGACGCGCGTGGGCACATGAACTTCGACGAGACGTTCGCCGCGCACATGACCGCGGTCGCGGTCGAGGTCGACGACGCGACCGGCGACGTACACGTCCTCGACGCGGTCCTCGTGTCCGACTGCGGCGTCGTGATCAATCCCACCGTCGTCGAGGGCCAGCACCAGGGCGGCTTCGCACAAGGGCTCGGCGCAGTCCTCCTCGAGGAAGTGCGCTACGACGACGGCGGGCAGCCCCTGACGGCGACGCTCGTCGACTACACGATCCCGGAGGCAACCGACGTCGCTCGCCTGCGGGTCGTGCACCGCGAGACGCCGTCGTCCGTCGCGGGCGGTTTCCGAGGTGTGGGAGAGGCTTCCATCATCGCGACGCCCGCCGTCATCGCCGGCGCGGTGGCGGACGCGCTCGCACCCCTCGGCGTCGAGATCACCTCGACCCGGCTACACCCGCGTGTGCTGCGCAGTGCCTTGCGCGCCGCCGGTCATACTCCCGACGTCGTGGCCTTCGCCGAAGATTGACGGTCACGTCGCCAACGCGGGGACGCATTCGCGGGCGTGCGCGGCGATCGCCTCGATGTCGAGCACCGGTACACCCTTTTCGACCACGATGTCGCCGCCGACGGCGACGAACGCTGCTCGCGTCGACAGGCCGGTGAGGAGGAGCCCGCCGAGCGGATCGTGCACACCGACACGATCGATGTTGCGCATGTCCCAGCCGGCTACATCAGCTTGCAGACCCGGCGCGAGCACGCCGAGATCTCCTCGGCCGAGACAGCTCGCCGAACCGCGGGTGGCCATGCGCAGGAGCTCGCGGGCCGAGGGCCAGCGGTCGGGGTTGTTCGGCTCCGTTCCGCGGTGTGCCAACCCGGCGATGCGCAGGTCGCCGAGCAGATTCGCGCCGTCGTTCGACGCGCTCCCCGTCGTGCCGAAGCCGAGGGTCACACCCTCGTCGAGGAACGCGCGCACCGGTGCGCAGCCCCAACCCATGCGCAGGTCGGGTGCGATCAGATGCGCGACCGAGACGCCCACCGCGGCCATCTCCGCGATCTCTTCGCGCGGGGGATCAACGACGTGGGCGAGCCACGTGTCGGGCCCCGCCCATGCGTGCTCGACGAGCAGCTCCCACGGAGTGCGGCCGTAGCGCTCGCGTGCGGCTTCGGCGTCGACCTTCTCGTAGAGGTGAGTGTGCAGGCGTACGCCGGGGTGGTCGCGCGCGAGCGCGGCGAGCTCGTCGAACAACGAGAGCTCGTCGACGTGGATCCCGCACGGCGCGAGGGCGACGCGCACGCGCGCGCCCGGATCGGGGTCGTGGTGCGCGGCGATCAGCGCGGCGGAGTGTCGCAGCACCTCGTCGACCGACTGCACGAGATCGGGGTCGGGACCGAGCGTGAGCGTGCCGCGGCATGCGTGCAGCCGAACGCCGATGGCGGCCGCGGCCGCGATCGTCGACTCCACGTACGGTTGGGTCACTCCGGCCGGGTGGAAGTAGTGCTGGTCGGCCACCGTCGTGACGCCGCCGAGCAAGGATTCGCACAGCACCGCCGCGGCGATCGCCTCGACATGTTCGGGCCCGAACCGTCCGGCCTGCCACCACTTCTTGAAGATCGCACCGAGCGAGCCGAGCCACGGAGCGATCAGCGAACGTTCGAGCTCCGGTATCGCGCGGGCCGCTCCCTGATACAGGTGTTGGTGCGCGTTGACGAGCCCGGGCAGCACCACGAGACCAGCACCGTCGATGACGCGGTCGCATCCCACCGGGGAGAGGTCGGGGCCGACCGCTTCGATGGTCGAGCCGTCCACGAGGAGGTCGCCACCCGCGATCTCGTGCTCGTCGTCGTCGAACGTCGCGATCAGATCACAGTTCTCGAGCAGCCAGCGGCTCACGTCGACTCGAGCACCTTGGCCCGTCGCTCGAAGAGTTCCTCGGCCGCCGATTGGGCATCGGCGCGCACGCGGGCGACGTCGAACGTGAGCGGCTTTCCATCCCGTACGAGCGCTCGGCCGTCGACCCACACGTCGCGCACGTCACGCCCCGACGACGAGAACACGAGGTGGGCCGCGACGTTGAACAGCGCGCCGTGCATGATCGGCGTGGTGTGGAGCCCTCGCAGCGACACAGTGATCACGTCCGCGCGCTTGCCCGCCTCCAAGGTTCCGGTGATCTCGGCCAGGCCCAGCGCAGCCGCGCCGTCCGCCGTGGCCAGCGCGAGAACGTCGGCCGGATCTCCCGTCGTGGGGTCGAGCGTCGTCACCTTCTGGAGCAGGGAGGCGATCTTCATCTCCTCGATGAGATCGAGGTTGTTGTTCTCCTTCTCGCCGTCACTCCCGAGGCCGACGCGCACGCCGGCCCGGCGCAGATCACCGACGCGTGCGGGTCCGGAAGCCAGCTTCATATTGGACGTCGGGCAGTGCGCGACCGCCGTATCGGTCTGCGCGAGCAGCTCGATCTCCCGGTCGGAGAGCCACACGCAGTGCGCGACCACCGTGCGCGGGCCCAGGATGCCCCGGTCGTAGAAGACCTCTATCGGGCGGCGGCCCCAACGCTTCAGGGACTCCTCGACCTCCCAGATCGATTCGGAGGAATGCGTGTGCAACCCGGTCCCGTACTCGTCCATCAGCGCGACCGCCTGCGCGAAGCAATCCTTCGTGCAGTACATGAGGTGCTCGAGACCCACCCACGTGCGGACGCGGCCGTCTGCGGCGGTCGCGTACGCATCGAGGAGTCGTCGGTTCGAGTCGATGCTCTCGAAGAAGTCGAATCCCGCCTCGTCGGCGACGTACGGAACGAGTGTGGCGCGCAAGCCCAGCTCCGTGGCGGCCTCCGCCGAGCCCTCCATGAACCTCCACATGTCCATCACCGAAGTCGTGCCCGCGAGGATCCCTTCCGCGTAGCACTGCATCGACGCGGCGCG
>DATJAA010000116.1:0-2055 GCA_035516815.1 Acidimicrobiia bacterium
CTGCAGTGTGTCGATCATCGCGGCCTCGTTGGTATGGCGCGCCGCGTCGTAGGTGTCGTAGTGAATGATCCGGTCGACCTTTCGGTCGCAGAGCAACGCCGCGTAGTCGGCCGGACTCGCGAAGCTCCTGATCGCCATGTCCTCGGGGAACATCTCGGAGTCGAGTCGCCCGCCGGCTCGCAACAGGTCGTACATGCCCAGCTTGCCGTCGCCGCCGCGGAGCACCCGGTAGGTCGCGCCCGGACGGAACTCGCTCGACCGGAGATACGCGTCGAGCGACGCGGTATCTGCGCCGCGGTGCACGAGTGCACGCCATTGCTGCCCGACATTCAAAGGGATCTCGAAGCTGAAGCTGAACGCAAGGGCGAGGACGACGGCTCCCGGTGCGAGACCCCGGATACCAGTGCGCCTCAGCCACACGTTGATGATCGGAAGCGCGACGACGAGCACGCGCGGTCCGAGCGTGAGGAAGAAGTCGCCCAGCTGGGCGCCGAAACCCGTCTGGCCGGTCGTCGGCGACGCGAACACGAGCCAGACCGCCGGGAGTGAGATGAGGCAGGACACGGCGTACCAGCGCAACAGCTCGGCGCGATCACGCGCGAACGGCAAGTAGTAGAGAACGAGGAGCACGCCGATCGGGAGCACGATCGCGGCATGGTTCGCCTGCCCGAGCCCGACAAGGATCGCAGCCCACGCGTGACGCTCGCGCCGCCAGGCGGCGACGCCGAACAACAGCAACATCGCACCCCACGCGAACGACTGCTGCCCGAACAGGAGCGCTTCGAGCAGCGCGGGATTCGCGAGCACGGCAGCCGCCCACCAGCCGTCGCGCAACTCGGGGAAGGCGACGAAGGTGGCGAAGATACAGCCGACGACGCCGACCGCCGTCCAGAGCGTGACGGCCCAGTTGCCGAACAGCGGCCACGCGAACGCGGCCCCGGTCCAGTTCACGAAGCCGTACGGGTACGCGTACGCGCCTCCGTGCGCGAGCACAGGCATACGCCACGGCAGGCGCGCGTGGTGCCAGAGGTCGTTGGCGATGTACCAGACGTGGACGTGGTTGTTGATGCTGTCGGAGGACAGCACGATGGCGTGCCGGAGATAGAGCGCCAGGATCACGATCCACGCGATGGCGAAGAACGCCAAGGCGAACCGGCCACCCGCGATCTCGTCGCGGCCGCGGGCGGCGCGATCGTCGATCGGCGCGCGCACGCCGCTCAGCTGCGCGGGCTGTCGCAGGGCTGGTACGCGGGCCCACCCACGAGCTGGTCGAGGCGGACGGGATGGAGATCACGAGCCTGCAGCCCTTCGAGGATCAGCGGCAGTGCTGCCAGGACGGCCGCGCGGTGCGCCTGGGACGCACCGTCGAGCCCCTCGTGCAGGTCGATGATCGAGCCGCCTTTCACGGACTCCAGCACTTTGTCTGCGATGACCCGTGGATCGTCCTTCTCGCGATTGCTCACCGAGACGTCCCACATCGCCATCCGCATGCGGTGGTCCTTCACGATCCGCGCCATCATCGGTGTTCGCTGCCCGTGAGGCGGACGGAACCAGACCGGACAGGTGCCGAGCTCGCGCTCGAACGCTTCCTGCGTCCGTTCGAGCTCGGGATATCGGGGGTCGAGCCAACGCCAGTCGTCGCTGTGATACGAGTGATTCCCCACGAGCTGACCGTCGGCCACGAGTGAGCGGACGAGCTGGGGCGAGGTGTCGAGTGTCTTGCCCGCGACGAAGAACGACGCCTTCACGTGCGCGTGATCGAGGATCGAGAGGATCTGTGCAGTCGCGACGCTTCCGGACCCGTCGTCGAAGGTGATCGCGACGTCGTCCGATGTTCGGGGCCCGTGGACGACACCCCCGCCGAACCAGGTCGCGCCGACGGTTGTCGCGCCGAAGTAGCCGGTGATCCCGCTGACCGCGACGACGAGCATGCTCCCGAGCGCGAGCGTGCGTAGCCGGTGGGCGCGCGGCAGCCCGATCCGCCCGAACCGCGACGCGACGGCCGCGAAGAACACGCTCGTGACCGCGATGCCGAGAACGATGTCGCGCGATCCG
>DATJAA010000117.1:0-2039 GCA_035516815.1 Acidimicrobiia bacterium
TCGAACGCGATCCTCGCGGTGACCGAACCGGAGGCATGAGAGATGAAATCGTATCTGATCGATCAGGCACCCGGTGAGCCGCGCACGACCAGCCGCTCGAGCAAGCGGAGGAGCTCGCGCCGCTCGGTCGCGGACAGCGGCTCGAGGAGATCGCGCTGCGCTGCCTCGACGCGTTCGTCCAGGCGCGCGAGCGCGGTCGCGCCCGCTGTCGTGAGCGTGACGACGTTGCGGCGCCGGTCCTGAACGTCGCGCACGCGCGCCACAAGGCCGTCTCGTTCGAGCTCGGTCACGATCGCGTGCAGGTCGCTGCGGTCGATCCACAGCCGTCTCCCGAGCGCAGCCTGGCTGGCGTCACCCTGTTCGGCGAGCGATGTGAGCACGGTGAAGTGCGGTCGTCGGGCGCCCTCGTGCGCGAGCGCTTCGCCGACGAGCGACTGGGCCCGCCGCGCGACCTGCGCGACCAGCCAGCTCGCCGGCGCGTGAACCGGTCAGGCCGGCGCCGGCGCGTCGGCCGGGTCGGCTTCCGGGAGGCCCACTAGCGACTAGCGCGTGCCGCGCGCCGAGTGGATCGTGGCCCGCTCGTCGTGAGACAGCGAGCTCCTGCGCGAGGCCCCTGGCGTGTCCCCGTAAGGGTCGTTGTATGGATGCTGGTTGATGGCGCTGCCGGCACGGGAGTAGAGCCCGAACGCGATCACGATGAAGTACAGCACCACGAACAGCACGAAGATGATGGTCCCACCCGCGAATTGCATGCCGCCGACTATCCGCCCGGATGCACCCGGTCGGTGTGAGATGACACACACACACCCACGGCCTCGGCAGGGAGGGTCGTTGACCTCCCGGGAAACCCACACGTTGCACTAGGATTGCGCGACGGCTGCATGCTCGGGATGACTGTGCCGATACTCCGCAGGGGCCTTGGGTGCCGGAACGGTAGGCAGCCGTGACGCGCGTTCTCGTCCTCGGTGCGGGGTTCGGTGGCCTCGAGTTGTCGAGCAGGCTCTCGGAGGAGTTCGGCGACGGCATCGACGTGGTGCTGATCGACAAGAGCGACTCGTTCGTCTTCGGCTTCTCAAAGCTCGACGTGATGTTCGGGCGCATCCTCCCCGCGGCCGCCCGCCACCCGTATCGCGACGTGGTCAAGCGGGGCGTGCGGTTCGTCCAGACGGTCGTGCGCTCGATCGACCCCGTCGCCAAACGCGTCGAAACCGATGCGGGGCCCTTCGACGGCGATGTCCTCGTCGTCGCGCTCGGGGCGGACCTCGATCCAATGGCGACGCCGGGCCTCGTGGACGGCGGCCGTGAGTTCTACACCGTCGATGGCGGGTTCGCGGCACGTGATGCGATCGAGCAGTTCGACGGCGGACGCGTGATCGTCGGCGTCCTGTCGACGCCGTTCAAATGCCCGCCCGCGCCGAGCGAGACCGCGCTCCTGCTCCACGAGAACCTCGTCGCGCGTGGCTTGCGCGACCGGTCCGCGATCGCGCTCGTGATGGACTTCGGCCGGCCGATCCCGCCGTCGCCCGAGGCGTCCGCGGCGCTTCTGACAGCGTTCGAGGAGCGGGGCATCGAGTGGCATCCACAACGAGAGGTCTGCGAGCTCGATGCCGCTCGCAACGTCGCGAAGCTGCGCGACGGCGGCGAGATGCCATACGACCTGTTTCTCGCGGTCCCGGTCCACCGCGCGCCCGCCGTCGTCGTCGAATCCGGAATGACCGTCGACGGTTGGATCGCGGTCAACCCGTTGACGCTCGAGACCTCGTACCCCGGCGTCTTCGCGATCGGTGACGTCGCCGCCGTTGGAACGCCGCGTGCGGGCGTGTTCGCCGAAGGGCACGCCGCGGTCGCGGCCGACCGGATCAGCGCGCTCGTTCGGGGAACCACCAGCTCGGCCGAGTACGGCGGCCGGGGAATCTGTTATCTCGAGTTCGGTCAGGGACAGGTCGCGCAGGTCGACGTCACGTTCTTCGGCGATCAGCGCCGGGGGCTGCTCGTCGGGCCGTCATCGGAGCTCGCGGCCGACAAGGTGCAGTTCGGCG
>DATJAA010000118.1:0-10020 GCA_035516815.1 Acidimicrobiia bacterium
TTGGAGAACCTCTACGAGCGGTTCGGCGGGCAGGGCTTCTCGGTGGTCGGCATCCCGTGTAACCAGTTCGGCGCGCAGGAACCCGGCACCGCCGACGAGATCAAGACCTTCTGCAGCACGAATTACAACGTCACGTTCCCGCTGGCGGAGAAGATCGACGTGAACGGCGATGGCCGCCACGCGCTGTACCAGCAGCTCGCGCCGACCGCCGACGGCGAAGGTCACACCGGTGACATCCGCTGGAACTTCGAGAAGTTCCTCGTCTCGCGCGACGGCGACGTGATCGCCCGCTTCTCGCCGCTCGTGGAGCCCGAGAACGCCGACATCGTCGGCGCCATCGAAAAAGCCCTCGCGAACTGACCTGACGCGGCAGCCGTGATCCTGGACGACTTCCGCCTCGACGGTCGCGTCGCGATCGTCACCGGCGCGGGCAAGGGGATCGGCGCCGGCTGCGCGCGGGCGCTCGCGGAAGCGGGCGCCGACGTCGTGTGCGCGGCGCGTACCCAGGCCGATATCGACGCGGTGGCCGCGCGTGTTCGCGAAGTCGGACGGCGCGCGCTGGCCGTGGCAACCGACGTGACCGTCACCGAGCAACTCGAGAACCTCACCACGCGCACCGTCGAGGAGTTCGGCCGGATCGACGTGCTCGTGAACAACGCCGGCGGATCACTTCCTCGCCCATTCCTCGCGACGAGCGAGCGATCGTTCGAGATGGCGTTGCGATTCAACGTGACGTCGGCATTCCTGCTGAGCAAGCTCGTCGTGCCGCACATGGTCGAGGCCGGTGCGGGCGCGATCGTCAACATCTCCTCACGATCGGCGAGCATGGTGCAGCCGTGCTTCACCGCGTACGCCACCGCGAAGGCCGCGCTCTCGATGATGTCTCGGGCAATGGCGCCCGAGCTCGCACCGAAAATCCGCGTCAACGCGATCGAGGTCGGCGGTATCGAAACCGACGCGCTGGCGCATGTGCTCTCCGACGATTCGGTCCGCGCCCAGCTCGAAGGGAACACGCCGATGCAACGCGTCGGTCTTCCGGCCGACATTGCCGCCGCGGTCGTCTACCTCTGCTCCCCCGCGTCATCGTTCGTCACCGGCAAGATCTTCGAGGTCGACGGGGGCGTCGAGGCTCCGGCGTTCACGATCCCGTTCGAACGCCTGTAGCCCGGCTCCCGTCAGCGGGGTGCGCCCCGGCCCGCGAGCAGCGGCAGGTCGAGGTACGTCTTGATGCCCGGCTCGGCGCGGCACACATACGGGATCGCGTTCACGCAATGCATCGCGGGCGGGATCAACCCGATCTCGGGATGCTCGCCGATCACCGGCGGGTGCAGGCCGTGGAACGTGCACGCGACCGGCGGTTCGGCGTCGAACTCGACCTCGAAGCGCTGATCGCCGAGCACCCAGGGCGGGTCGAGCGCTTCCGAACCCATCAGCCAATTCACGCGCACCGTCATGACGGGCTCGTCGCGGACGGTCCCCTGCCACGTGAACCGCTGCGCGGCAACCGTTCCCTTGTCGATCACCCCGACCGGCGTGTCCAGCGGCCGAGTCGCGACCGCCATCTCGTGCCGGGACGTCTTTTCCGGATCGAGCTCCCAACCGAGCTCGGCCGCGACCATGTCGATCGACTGCATGAACCCGTGCCCGAGCACCTCGACCATCGGGCTCTTCGCGGCAACGTCGGGTTCCTTGCCGAAGAGCATCACCTCGCGTACGACCAGGTCGGTCGGGTAGTTGCGAATGTCGGAGAACTCCTCGGCGCGCACGTGCCGGATGTTGCGGCACAACGCCGACAGCATGAGCGGGAATCGCTCGGTGATGCCGCCGGGGTTGATGCCCGTCCCGTGCAGGGTCGCCCCGCCCGCGATGCACGCCGCCTGCAGCGCGGCCACACCCGGAGTATCGCCCGGGTAGATCCAGCCGACGGGTGTGACGACGTTCTTGCCGGACTCGAGCAAGCGGATCACGTCTCGCGTGCTCGCCATCACCGGCGAATACACCACCGCGTCGGCATCGAGCGCGCAGATCTCGTCGATGCTCCCGGTCGCGCACACGCCGATCGGGTCGAGATCGCACAGCTCCCCTACGTCCCGACCGACCTTGTCGGGGCTGTGCACCCAGCAGCCGACGAGCTCGAGCTCGGGATGCGCCAGCACGCCCTTGACCGACTCCTTGCCGACGAATCCGGTTGCCCACTGAACGACGCGATAGGTCATGCGATGATTCTGGCCGATGACCTACGACTGGCACGAGTGGCACAAGGCGTACGACCAGGCCGGGAGCCCGCTGTCGCGGCGGCTCGCGGTGGTGCAGCACAGCATCACCGACGCGCTCGACGCCGCACCGCCGGGGCCGATCCGAGTCGTGAGCATGTGCGCCGGTGAAGGACGCGATCTGCTCGGCGCGATGGAAGGTCATCCACGGCTCGACGACGTGCGGGCCAGGCTCGTCGAGCTCGATCCCGTGCTGGCCGCGACCGCCGCGAGCCGCGCACCGGCCGGCGTCGAGGTGTTGTGTGCCGATGCCGGCGCGCTTGCCTCGTATTCCGGATCAGTCCCGGCGGATCTCGTCATCGTGTGCGGCGTGTTCGGCAACATCTCCGACGACGACATGATGCGGACGATCGACCTGCTGCCGTCGTTGAGCGCGCCGGACGCGACGGTGATCTGGACGCGCCATCGCCGTCCACCGGACGCCACACCCGGGCTGCGAGCGCGCTTCGCGGCGCGGGGTTTCGAGGAGATCGGCTTCCACGCGCCCGAAGGAACGCTGTTCGGTATCGGCGTGCACCGGCTCGTGTCCGCGCCGACCGAATTCTCGGCCGACGGCCGCCTGTTCGACTTCGTCGGCTACCGCGCCTTCGACGACGCGTGCCCCGAGTGCGGCTTCAGCTACTCGGTCGGACGCGGGGAGATCATCGCGTGGCTCCGGTCCGACGTCGACGCGTTCTCCGACAAGTTCACGCGGATCGACGCGGCTGCAAGTCGGACCCGGCCCGCGGCCGGCGTCTGGTCGCCGCTCGAGTACGCATGCCACGTCCGGGACGTGTTGCGGGTTCAGAAGGAGCGCATCGAGCTCGCGCAGCGCGAGGTCGAGCCCGCGTTCGCACCGATGCGGCGAGAGGAACGCGCCGTCGAGGATCGCTACAACGACCAGGACCCGGGACGCGTCGTCGAAGAGTTGGTCGCGGCGGGCGGCGCGCTCGTCGCGTTGCTCGACGGTCTCGACGACGCCGGCTGGGAGCGTACGGGCATCTACAACTATCCGGAACCTGCGCCCCGGACCGTCGAATGGATCGCGATCCATACCGACCACGAGCTCCTGCACCATCGCGGCGACATCTGACCGCGATCCCCGCCTAGACCCGGATCGGGACCTTCGCGTAGCCGCGCACCGTGCTCGTGTGCACCATCTCGCAATGATCGTGGTCGACCTCCCACGTGGGGAAGCGCTTCAGTGTCTCCTCCAGCGCGATCCGCCCCTCCAAGCGCGCGAGCGCGGCACCGAGACAGAAGTGGATGCCGTAGCCGAACGCCACATGGCGGCTGAGATCGCGGTCGACGATGACCCGATCGGGATCTGGGAACACGCGTTCGTCGCGATCCGCGGATCCGGTCAGCAGTGCCACCTTCGTCCCCGCCGCGAACACGGTGTCGCGCACCTGGACCGGCTTGGTCACCCAACGTCCCTGAACCGCCGACGGCGCTTCCCAGCGCAGGATCTCCTCGACCGCGTTCGGGATGAGCGCCGGGTCGGCGACGAGCTTGCGGCGCTCGTCGGGAAATCGCTCGAGACCGATCGCCGACCATCCGAGGAACCGAGCCACCGTCTCGTTGCCCGCCCCGGAGATCAGACCCATGAACGCATGGATCTCGGCGTCGGTCAGGTACCGCGATGATCCGTCCTCGTCGGTGAGCTCGGCCGTCATCAACTCGCTCATGATGTCGTCGCGCGGTCGGCGGCGCCGCTCATCGATGTGCGCCTGCCAGTAGTCGTGGATCGCGGCGTGAACGCCTTTCGTGTTGGAGCCCATGATCTCGCCCGGCTCGATGTGCAGTGTGGCGTCCGTCCACTCGCGCAGCTGTTCCTCGTCCTCCTCGGGCGCGCCGAGCAGCGCGGAGATGACCATGACGGGGAGTCGCGCGCCGAAGTTCTCGACGAAATCGAACTCGCGCGCCGTTCCCGCGTACTCGTCGAGGAAACGGCCGGCCAGCGCACGGATACGCGGCTCGAGCGCCGCCATGTGCCGCGGTGTGAACGCGCGGCTCACGAGCTTGCGGTAGTGCGTGTGGTCCGGCGGATCCATGAAGATCATCATCGTCGTCATGATCGGGTCGGGCTCGGGCCTCATCAGCTCGAGCACCGTCGTGTGCGCGGAGCTGTATGTCGCGGGGTCGAGGTGGGCGGCGAGCACGTCGTCGAAGCGGCTCAGCGCATAGAAGTCGTGCTGCTCGTTGTAATAGACGGGCGCCTCGTCGCGGAGCCGCTTCCAAACGGGGTGCGGGTCGGCGTCGATGGCATAGTCGTAGGGGTCGTAGACGAGCGGAGCGGCAACCATGACCGCGACGGTACCGCTACGCGACCTCGGGCGCCGCTTGATGCGTCGCCCACGCGCGGTAAAGCTCGGCGTAGTGTCCGCCCGCGGCGACCAGATCGTCGTGCGAGCCCAGCTCGGCAAGGCGGCCGTCGAAGACCACCCCGATCCGGTCGGCGCGCGCCGCGGTCGAGAGGCGGTGCGCGACCACAATCGTCGTCCGACCCTCCATCAGCTGCTCGAGCGCGCGCTCGACCGCATGCTCGGTGCCGGGGTCGAGGTTCGAGGTCGCTTCGTCGAGGATCAGCACGGACGGATCGGCGAGGGCGGCACGTGCGAGCGAGACGAGCTGCCGTTCGCCGGCCGACAGGCGCGAACCCCGTTCCCGTACCTCGGTGTCGAGGCCTTCGGGGAAGGCGGCGAAACGCTCCAGCAGGCCGAGAGCCCGGAGCGCTTCCTCCACCTCGGCGTCGCTCGCTTCCGGCCGCCCGACCCGCACGTTGTCACGCAAGGTTCCCGCGAAGAGGAAGCCCTCTTGCGGCACGACGATCACACGCCGCCGGAGCGACACGAACTCCGCGTTGCGCAGGTCGACACCGCCGACCTCGACCGAGCCCTCGACCGGGTCGTAGAACCGGGCGATGAGCTTGGCGAGCGTCGACTTCCCCGCGCCGGTCGGACCGACGAGCGCGAGTCGTTCGCCATCGGCGATGTGCAGGCTGATGTCGTGCAGCACGGGTTCGTTCGCGCCGTACGCGAAGGTCACGTCCTGCACGTCGACCGTTCCCGAACGGGGCAGGTCGACGGCCGCCTGGCGTTGGCGGACCGTGGGGCGCGTGTCGAGAACACCGAAGATCTTCGCGAGCGCGGCGGCCGACGATTGCACGGTGTTGTAGAGCTGGCTCAGCTGGTTGATCGGCTCGAACAGGCTGTTCAGCCACAGCACGAACGCGGCGACGGTCCCGACCGTGACGATGCCCTTGGTGGTGAGCCACCCGCCGTACCCGATGATGACCGCGGTTCCGAAGACGCCGGCGTACTCGATGATCGGGAAGTACTTCGACGAGATCCGAACGGTGTGCATGTTCGCGTGGTACTGGTCTTCGTTCGTCACTTCGAACTTGCGCGTGAACGCGTCCTCGCGACCGAATGCCTGAACGACGCGCACGCCTTCGAGGCTTTCCTGCAACGTGCTGAGGTTCGTGGAGATGCGGTCGCGGACTTCGAGATAGGCCTTGTTCGAAACCCGCCGGAACCAGCGACTCCCGAAGTACACGGGCGGGACGATGACGAGGATGCCCAGCGCGAGCTGCCAGGAGACGATGAGCACGACAAGTACCGCGCCCACGAAGACGAACGCGTTCTGCACGAACAGCACGAGGCCCTGCGACACGAGCTCCTGCATCGCGTCGATGTCGGATGTCATGCGCGCGACGATCTTCCCGGTCTTCTCGGTCTCGAAGTAGTCGAGCGAAAGGCTCAGCATGTGCCCGAAGAGATGGTTGCGCAGCTGCTTCAAGAAGCCTTCGCCGACGCGCGCGACGAGGATGATCGCGAGCCGCCCGAGTACGAAGCCGAGCAGCGCCACCCCGAGATAGACGAGCACGGTTCGGTTGAGCACCGCCGCGCTGCCGTGGGGATGCTTCTTGCCGGGGAGACCGTCGTCGATGCCGTGCTGCACCAGCAGCGGCCCGGAGAGCAGGGCCGCGGCTTGGGCCATGAGGACGAGCGTCGCGGCGGCGATCAGGACGCGCCACGGTCGCAACATGCGCATCAGCCGCCGGATCACGCGCGTCGCCTCGTCGCGCGAGAGCGTCTCCTCGGGGACGTTGTCGCCCCACCAGCCCATTAGTCGCCCACCCCCGGCGCATCGAGCAGCTCTTCGTCGTCGACGGCGCCGGGCTGCGATTCGAGCGCGGCGCGCGCGAGCACTTCTCGGTAGCGCGGCGACGTGGTGAGGAGCCGCTCATGGGTGCCGTCGGCGACGACCTTGCCCCCGTCGAGCAGGACGACGCGATCGGCGAGCGCGATGGTTGCCGGCCGGTGGGCGATGATGATCGTCGTGCGGCCGCGCATCACCTCGGCGAGCGCGGCGCGGATCTCGTGCTCTTTCGAAGGGTCGACCGACGACGTCGCGTCGTCGAGGATCAGGACGCGAGGGTCGGCGAGCACCGCGCGGGCGATCGCGATGCGCTGCCGCTGCCCGCCCGAGAGCGAGTAGCCGTGCTCCCCGATGATCGAGTCGTAGCCCTCGGGAAGGTCGCGAATGAACTCGTCGGCGCCCGCGAGGCGAGCCGCGCGCACGACGGCCTCGTTCGGTGCTTCCGGATCGGCGAAGGCGATGTTGTTCCGCACACTGTCGGAGAAGAGGAACGTGTCCTCGAACACCAGTCCGACCGCGCGCCGGACCTCGCTCAGCCGTGCGTCGCGGACGTCGGCGCCGTCGATCCGAACGTGCCCGGCGTGGACGTCGTAGAACCGGGGGATCAGGCGCGCGACGGTGGTCTTGCCCGACGCGGTCGCGCCGACGAGCGCCACGGCTTCGCCGCCCTCGATCGTGAGATCGAGCCCGTCGAGCACGGCCGGACCGCGCCCGTAACCGAATGTGACCCGCTCGAACCGCACCGATCCGGGACCGTCGGGCAACGGGTGCGCGCCGGCGACGTCTTCGATCGCGGGATCGGTTGCGAGAATCGAGTCGATGCGGCCCGCGGCGGCGGCCGAACGCGGGAGCTGGCCGACGAGCATGCCGATCATGCGCAGCGGCCAGATGAGCATGACGACGTAGAGGTTCGCGGCGACGATGTCGCCGACGGAGAGGTTGCCGGCCAGCACTTGATGCCCGCCGTACCAGAGAATGCCGACCAGACCGAGCGCGGGAAGCAGGTCGATCAGCGGCATGAAGTTCGAGCGCAGACGCGCCTGGTCGATCGAGCGGTCGTAGACACTGTCGGCCTCGGTCGCGAGGCGGGCCCGTTGCATGCGCTCGACCCCGAAACCCTTCACGACGCGCACACCGGTGATGCTCTCCTCGACGACGCCGGAGACGTCGGAGAGCTCCTTCTGCAGTTGCATGCCGATCGGGTACATCCGATGGTTGAAGCGCGTCGCCGAGAAATTCAGCAACGGCAACAGGCCGAGCGCGAACAGCGCCAGCCCGGGACTGCGGAGCACAAGGATCACGACGACCGCGACCATTTGTATGGTGCTCGCGATCGTCAGCGGGATGAGGAGCACGACGTTGTTGATCTGCTGGATGTCGGTGTTCGCGTACGCCATCAGCTGACCGGTCTGCGCCTGGTCGTGGAACGCGAAGTGCAACCGCTGCAGATGTGCGACGAGTCGCATGCGGATGTCGGTCTCGACCCGCCACGCCAACCCGAACGCCGCATAGCGGCGCAGGCCGGTACCGACCGCTTGCACCGCGCCGACCGCGATGATCGCGCCGGTCAGGGCGAACGTGATCCCGGTTCGGTCGACGGCGATGCCGTGGTCGATCGCCTCGCCGGCGAGCAGCGGAACGGCGACCCGCGCCGTGGCCCACACCAGACCGGCACCGACGCCGAGGATCATGAGCTGCGGATGGGCGCGGACTGCGGACCGCATGAGGCGCCAGCCCCGCTTCCGGGTCTGTGCCTCCTCCTGCTTGGCGGCTTCGCGCTCGGCGGCGCGTTCCCGCTTGTGCTCGGCTTCGTCTCCCACCTCGGTCGAGGCTATCAGCGCGTCCCTGACGCCTCCGTCAGGTTTTCGCGCGGCCGCGGGCGACTCAGCTCGGCGTGAGGCGCTTGCGAGCCTCGGCCTCGCGCAGGACGTCGACTATCTCGTCGCCGACGAGCTCGGACCGCAGGAGCAACTCGTCGCGCAACGCGACGACCAGGTGCCGATTGGTATCGAGCAGCGCCTGCACGTCGGCTTTCGCCTGCGCCAGGAGCTTCTCGACCGCGGCGCGGGCATCTTCGTTCGCGAGAACCTTTCCGACGATGCCCTGCGTGATCGGGCCCGCCTCGATCGCCTCGTACGAGACCAACGAACCCGCCATCCCGAACGAGCCCACCATCTGCGCGGCTATCCGCGTCGCGTGCACGAGGTCGCTCGACGGTCCGGTCCCGCTCTCGCCGAAGAACAACTCCTCCGCGCTCATGCCGCCGAACGCGATCTTCATCATGCCGAGCAGCTCGGAGCGCGTACGCGTGAACTTCTCCTCGCCGTCGCTGTGCGCGAGCACTCCCAACGCCTCGCGGCGCTTGATGATGGACAGCACCTCGAGCTTGCGATTCTGACCGACGAGGTACGCGATCGTGGCGTGACCCGCCTCGTGCGTGGCGATCGTGCGACGTTCCTCTTCTGAGTACTCGACCGGCTGTTTCAGGCCGATCTCCTCGGTCATCTTCGCCTGCTGCACGTGTGCCCAGGTCATGGCGATCTCGCCGTCGCGGAGCGCCCATACGAGCGACTCGTCGAAGAGATGCTCGATCATGACGGGCGAATAGCCGAAGGTCATGGCCGCGAGGGCGTCGCGACGCTCCTCCTTGTCGAGCTCCGGCACGTGCGCCTTGCGATCGAGGTAGTAGTCGATGATCTCGCGCCGGCCGCTCCGGCTGGGCAGGTCGAAGTGAATCGACCGGTCGAAGCGGCCCGGCCGCAGCAGCGCCGGGTCGAGATCGGCGGCCCGGTTCGTAGCCGCGATCAACAAGACGTTCGACGGCTCGGGCACGCGCTTGTTGATGTGCCGGTGCGCGGGAAGGTGCCGGTTCAGCACGTCGATCCACCAACCCGTGAACCGGTGGCTCCCGCTCGGCGTGTCGAACGACTGCATCTGGATGAGCAGCTCGTTCACGACGCCGGAGATGCCCTCGTTCATGTTTCGCTCGACGCGCCGGCCGTGTGGGTCTGCGCCGTGAACCGAGCCGTCGACGTCGGAGTACGACACCGAGCGCATGCCGCTGCGCGCGCCGGCGATGGCGTCGATCTCCTCGATGAAGCCGATCGCGCCGCCCTCCTCGGTCGCGGCTTTGCGCAACTCCTTGAAGAAGCTCCGGATCTTGCGGCCGGTCTGGCCGTAGTAGTGCGACTGGAACGCGGTCGACGACACGAAGAGGAAGGGGACACCGGCCTCGTGCGCCATCGCCTTCGCCATGTACGTCTTGCCCGTACCGGGCGGGCCTTCGAACAGCACGCCCTTGCGCGGATTACCGCCCATCACCCGGCGAAACGTCTGGTAACCGAGGAACAGGTTGAGCGACTTGACGACCTCGTCCTTGACCGGACCGAGTCCCACGACGTCGTCCAGCGTCGTGGTGATCTCGCTCGGGTCGTAACGCACGTGCGGCGACTTGCCCATTGCCATCATCGGGATCACGAGAACGATGCAGAGGATGAACAGCAACCCGAGTGGCAACAGAATCTGCATCTGCGTCTCGCTCAGGTGCAGGTGCGGCGGCCCGGGATGGATGTACTGGTGCGTCAAGAGCCGGTAATACAGATAC
>DATJAA010000119.1:0-3119 GCA_035516815.1 Acidimicrobiia bacterium
ACATCGTCATGGACACCGCGCGCCGGCTCGAGATCGAACACGTCGTGCACATCGGAACCGACGAGGTCTACGGCTCGGTCGAGAACGGCTCCTCCAAAGAGACCGACCCGCTCGAACCGCGTTCGCCGTACTCCGCTTCCAAGGCGGGCTCCGATCTGATCGCGCTCTCGTACCACCACACCTACGGCCTGCCCGTAGTCGTCACGCGCTGCACCAACAACTTCGGGCCGTACCAATACCCCGAAAAGGCGATCCCTCTGTTCACCACGAACCTGCTCGACGGGGCCAGGATCCCGTTGTACGGCGACGGGCTGAACGAGCGCGATTGGATCTACGTCGACGATCACTGCGCGGGCGTACACCTCGCGCTCGCGAAGGGATCCCCCGGCGAGATCTACAACATCGGAGCGGGGAACGAAACTCCCAACCGCGTCCTGGTCGACAAGCTGCTCGCGCTGATCGGCCGCGGCGAAGAGTCGGTCGAGTACGTGACCGACCGGCTCGGCCACGACCGTCGCTACTCGGTCGACATCGCGAAGATCACCGCACTCGGATGGCGGCGCCGGCGCACCCTCGACGAGGCGCTCGCGGAGACCGTCGAGTGGTACCGCTCCAATCGTTGGTGGTGGGAGCCGTTGAAGGCCCGCCCTTGAGGGTGCTGATCACGGGCGCGGGTGGGATGGTCGGCCGCGAGGTCGTCGAAGCCATGTACGGGCACGACGTCATCGGCCTCGATCGCGCCACGCTCGACGTCACTTCCCGCGATGCCGTCCTCGGTGCGATCACCTCTACGCATCCCGATGCGATCGTGCACTGCGCGGCCATGACCGCAGTTGACGCGTGCGAGACGGAACGCGATCGCGCGTTCCTCGTCAACGCGCTCGCAGTGCGCTTCGTCATGGAAGCGGCCCGGCGCGCCGGCTCGTACCTCGTCACCCTTTCGACCGACTACGTGTTCGACGGCACCCAGGCCGAGCCGTATCACGAGTGGGACACGCCGAACCCGACTTCCGTCTACGGGCAGTCGAAGCTCGCGGGCGAGTTCGAGGTCGACCTCGACTGCGCGGTCGTTCGCACATCGTGGGTCGTCGGCCGCTACGGCGCCAACATGGCGAAGACGATCCTGCGGCTGGCCGCGGGCGACGGTCCGCTCAAGTTCGTCGACGATCAGCGCGGCTGCCCGACCGTCGCCGCCGATCTCGCGTCCATGCTCCGCAGCTTCGCGGTCGAGCGACTCCCGGGAACGTGGCACGTGACGAATCAAGGGCCGGTGAGCTGGTTCGAGTTCGCGGGCGAGGTGTTGCGGGCGACGGGAGCCGACCCGGCGCGCGTCGAGCCCATCTCGACCCACGACCTCACGCCACCGCGCCCCGCACCCCGTCCCGCGAATTCGGTACTCGACAACCGCGCTCTTCGGCTCTCGGGCCGGCCGCTGCTCCCCGACTTCCGCGAATCGCTGCCCGCCCTCGTGCGCGCCCTCGGCTGACGGCTTTCGCGGTCGCCGGCTCTTCGCCGTTCCGCCGATCGCGACGGGCAGGGACTACAGACGATCGACGATCGCCCGGGCGAACGCGCTCGTCTTGACCTCCGTCGCACCCTCCATCAGGCGGGCGAAGTCGTAGGTCACGACCTTGTCGGCGATCGTCGCCTCGAGTGCGCGCTCGATGTCGTGTGCCGCCTTGGTCCAGCCGAGGTGCTCGAACATCATCACGCCCGAGAGCAGCAGCGAGCTCGGGTTCACCTTGTCCTGGCCCGCGTACTTCGGCGCGGTGCCGTGCGTGGCCTCGAACACACCGTGACCGGTGACGTAGTTGATGTTGCCGCCCGGTGCGATGCCGATGCCGCCCACCTGCGCGGCCAGCGCGTCGGACAGGTAGTCGCCGTTGAGGTTCGTCGTCGCGATGACGTCGAAGTCCTCGGGTCGGGTCAGCACCTGTTGCAGGGTGATGTCTGCGATGTTGTCCTTCACGAGCACCTTGCCGCCGGGCTTGCCGTCGCAGTCGTCCCATCCGACCGCGACGTCGGAGAACTCGTCGCGAACGAGCTCGTAGCCCCAGTTGCGGAACGCGCCCTCGGTGAACTTCTGGATGTTCCCCTTGTGCACGAGTGTCACGCTCTTGCGGTCGTGTTCCACCGCGTACTTGATCGCGGCGCGGATCAGACGCTTCGAACCCGTCTCCGACACCGGCTTGATCCCGACGCCCGAGTCCTCGCGGATGTTCCAGCCGAACTCCGTCTTGAGCAGCGAGATCAACCGCCGTGCCTCGGGCGTGCCCTCTTCGACTTCGAGGCCGGCGTAGATGTCCTCGGTGTTCTCGCGGAAGATCACCATGTCGACCGCTTCCGGGTGCTTCACCGGCGACGGCACGCCCGGGAACCAGCGCACCGGACGAAGGCAGACGTACAGATCCATGATCTGGCGCAGCGCGACGTTCAGGGAGCGGATGCCTCCACCGACGGGTGTCGTCAGCGGTCCCTTGATCCCGATCAGGTACTCGCGAAACGCGGCGACGGTCTCGTCGGGCAGCCAGGAACCGGTCGCGTTGAACGCCTTCTCGCCGGCCAGCACCTCCTTCCACGCGATCGACTTGCCGTGCTTCGCGGCTGCCGCGTCCATCACGAGCTGCGCCGCGGGCCAGATGTCGACTCCGGTTCCGTCGCCTTCGACGTACGGGATGATCGGCTCGTCGGGTACCGACAGCGCGCCGCCGGCCTGCATCGTGATCTTCTCGGGCATGACCCGACGTTAGTTGCCCGCGAGATTCGGGCTGAGATCCGGCGTCGTGCCCGTTCCGCCGTCGGTCGGCGTGCCGATCGGGGCGATCGGCAGCGTCGTGGGTGTCACCGGATTGTCGTCGAGGCCGGCGTTGTCGAGCGTCTGTTTCACGAGGTTCGACTGCACGAAGATCTCGACGCGGCGGTTCTCGGCCCGTCCCTCGGGCGTCGCGTTCGAGGCGACGAAGTCCTGATCGCCGCGGCCGGCCGGGAAGAGGCGCGTGCGATCGATGCCAAGCGAGGCGAAGTAGTCGGCCACCGCGTCGGCCCGGAACGACGACAGATACAGGTTCGACGGGAACTGGCCGCCCGGCCCGATGGGCACGTTGTCGGTGTACCCGTTG
>DATJAA010000120.1:0-2381 GCA_035516815.1 Acidimicrobiia bacterium
GCGTTCGGCAATCTCGACGAGGAGCATGTCGCCGGCGTTGTGGCCCAGGGAATCATTGACGACCTTGAAGCGGTCGATGTCGAAGTACAGAACGGCGACGTGACCGCCGGTGCGTCGAGCTGCGAGGAGTGACCGGTGCAGCGCGTCTTCGAACGCGGTGCGGTTTGCGAGGCCGGTGAGCTGGTCGCGCAACGCCTGATACTCGAGGCGACCGTTCGCCTCGCGCAGCTGCGCGTTTGCGTCTTCGTTGCGTTCCCGAAGTTGCAACTCGCTCACCACAACGCTGTGCACATCACGGTGTGCGATCGTCATCACTGCGAAGTACACCGGAAACGCGAGGCCGAGCAGGCGAGTCATATGGTCGCTCGAAGCCAGAAAGACGAGCGCGACGAGGCCCAGCATCGGGACCTGCGACGTGAAGTAGTACAGGCGCCGCGCCGCGGCCGCGACCACATAGGTCGCCGACGTGCCGCACAGGAACAGCAGGTACACCGCCCGGAGTCCGTCGTGGCTCGTGTCGGGCAGACCGAACACGGCGAGCGATCCCCACGACGCGCTGATCAATCCGATTCCGAGCGGACTCCACCACCAATGGACGAGGACGTCCCCACGCTTGCGACGGGCGAGATACCAGCTGGTCACGACGAAGGTTGCGATATCGGCGCCCGACACCAACGCGACGAACGCGATCCGCTCGGCGAGCGGCACCGACGATCCCAGAACCAACACGAGCACCAGCGAGCCGGGAATACCGCCCAGCGTGCTTCGCCGCAGCGCACGATTGACCTGGTCGGTGCACGCGACGCGTACGCCGTCGCTGCACGGCTCTGGGCTCACCCGATACCCATCGGACGAGCCGGACCGGCCCTTGACGCGGGCGCATCCCTCCACGCCGACGGTCACACTTCGCCGGCCGGGCGCCCCCGACCGTCCGCCATCCCCGAACGGTTCGGGCGATTTGCCGGTTCGAGAGTGCCCGTAGCTCCCACCCAGTGGGTTCAACCCCTCGTTACGGGAGTGGCGCGCCCCGAGCCGGCGGTTCGGGGACGGGTGATGCGCCGAAGCTCCGATAGGCGACACCGAGTCGTCGGGCAAGTGCCTCTCCGGCATCGAGCTGGAAGGGGCTGATGCCGCCGGGCTCACGCGGTCCGACGGACCCGGCGTCGGTCGCGGCACGCGCCTTCGGCGTCACGGAGAAACGTCTTCGAGCCTCGTCGAGCGTCAGCGACGCGAGCTCGAACCAGTCAATGCGTAGGAAGTCAATACTGTCGCGGCCCGAGAGCTCGTCGTGGCACAGTGCGCCCCGCCGCATCGCGTCGGCCAACCGAATCGCGACATCGCTATCTGCGGAGAGATGCCCGATCGAGTACTCGAAGAGCCCGGCACCGGTACGCAAGTAGCCGGTCTCGAAGAGAGAGACGACCATGGCGAGCAACGAGAAGGCGCGCATGTCGTCGTTCGCGCGGGCGATGAATCCGAACACCTCGAGCTCTGACTCGACTGTGGTCCCGTAGTCGGCGAGGACGTGTACCCAGTCGTGCTGCGCGAGGAGCGGCGGTGCCGAGCCGATCGTGCCCGGGAACGAGAAGCCACGGGCCCGGTAAAGCTCCCAAACGCGTCGGCCCAGGCTGTCCGCGGGGAGCGCTTCGAGGTCGGCCCAGCGTCCGGCGAGTTCCGGATCGTCGACGGACGCGTCCCACGCCGACGCGAGTTCGGTCGACGTGTGGAGCGCGCTCGCGTCCTGGGGCCGCCATTCGGAGGTATAACCGTTGCGTTCGAAGTCGATCGCGGCGAGCCCGAGCGAGCCGGCCGCGAAGCGGCGCGCCACGCCGATCATGGACTCATCGACGCACAGCTCGCGCGCGAATTCGGCGACCCGGTCGGCGACGTCGCGAGGAAGCGGTCGCAGCACGAGAGCAGCGAGGAGCATCACCTGCACGCCGCGGGTTCGGAACTGGAGGTCGCGCGCCCCGAGCGCCAGCGCGAATTCGTGGGCCCGCATCGTCTCGAAGTTGCTCAGGTCGACGTGATGGCCCGTCATCGCGGGAAACAAGGCCTCGAGGAGCACGCGTTGCGAGGGTGTGAGGCCGGTTGACGGAGCGACCGCGGAGGCGCAGCCTCGGGCGGTAATCGCCACCTCGTCCGCGTCGGGTGGTGTCAGCTTGACCGTTTCGGAGGTAGGCAACGGTACGGGCATCTTTACGTTCCTTGCGGCCACGGAGCCGTTTCCGCGCTTCGCTACCCACGGGCGCGTCGGCGAGGATAGAAGACACGCGCCGATTTCGCCCGGGGGCGGACGGGTGGGAACGTTGCAGCAGCTATCGCCCGGTCGTGCATGCTTACGAGTGCTAGACGGTCTAGGTAGCCTGCCGGCTCATCCG
>DATJAA010000121.1:0-17812 GCA_035516815.1 Acidimicrobiia bacterium
CCCCCCCCCGCGGCCGCGGGCCTCGCGTTCATCGCCGGGGTCGTGTACTACGGCGCGCTGTGCTCGTGGATCTCGTATTTCGGCGCGGTGGCCCTCATCCCGTTCAGCGCTGCGGTTGCCGCGTACTGGGCGGCGGCCGGGGGACTGGTGGCTTGGATCCGTCGGCAGGGTCTCTCCAGCCCGTGGCTCACCGCGGCCGTCTGGGTCTGCGCCGACGCCCTGATCGAGCGCTGGCCGTTCGGCGGGTTCTCGTGGGGCGAGGTCGGGTACGCGTTCCACAACGTGCAGCCCGCACGCGCGGTCGCAAGCGTCGGTGGTCTCACCCTCGTCACGTTTCTCGCCGTCGCCCTCAACGCGTTGCTGGCCGACCTCGTGAGCGAGCGCGGGCGCGTGAAGGACTACGTCCGCGCCGAGCTCGGTGTCGCACTCGTCTTCGCAGTGGTCGTCGTGTCCACGGTCACACGCGCCGAGCCCAAGGTGGTGGGCTCGCTTCGGGTCGCGGTGGTCCAAGGGAACGACAAGGACCGCGAGCTCACCCAGGCCGAGCTCGACGCCCGCTACCTCCCGAAGAGTCACTTCGAGCTCGCGCAGCGCATCACGGATCCGGTCGACCTCATCGTGTTCCCGGAATCGAGCATGGACGCCGACCCCCGGACCGACCGGTACGTCCACGACAATCTCGTCCGGATCGCGAACGAGCACGCGTCGTGGGTGCTCGCCAACGCCAGCGTCGACGCGCCGCCCGACGGGCACAAGCTGCTGAACCTCGACGTGCTCTTCGACCCGACGGGTGCCATTCAGGGCACCTACAGCAAGCGCCACCTTGTTCCTTTCGGCGAGTCGGTGCCGTTCCGCGAGTCGCTGCAGCACCTGGTGCGCGCGCTCGAACAGGTTCCACGCGACTTCGAGCCCGGCCACACGCCCGGCCTGTTCACCGTCGCCGGCGTACGGATCGGGACCCTCATCTGCTTCGAGTCGGCGTTCGGTTACCAGGTCCGGCCGCTCGTACGCGACGGCGCCCAGGTGCTCGTGCTCTCGACGAACAACCGCTCGTACCGGCGGTCGGCGAACTCGGCCCAGCACCTCGCGATCGGCCAGATGCGCGCGGCGGAGACCGGCCGGCCCGTGATCCAGGCCGCGATCTCCGGGATCAGCGCGGTGATCGACGCCGACGGGGTCGTGCACGATCGAACGCAGCTGTTCGAGCGCACCGTGCTGCAGACGACCGTCGACGCGACGAGTGGCGAGACGCCGTACGTCCGCTACGGCGAGTGGGCCACGTGGGGCGCGCTCGCCGTCACCGCCGCGGCGGTCGCCGTCGGCTTGGCCCGAACCGTTCGTCGGGGGCGAATCACGTCTCTAGAATCCCGCGGCGAGCCCGAGATCGCCCCGACCGAGTCGACCGAGTCGACGATCCCCGAACCCGAGGTCGCCTTCCGGGCCGACGAACGAGAATCGACCGCACCGTCATGACCGAAAACTCCGATCGAACCGAACGCCTTCTGGAGGCCCTCGTGTACGCGCCCATCGGCGTCGGGTTGTACCTGAAGGAAACCGCGCCGACGTTCATCGAGATGTTCGTTTCGCGCGGGCGCGCCGAGGTCGATCGCCGCCATCGCGAAGTGCAACAGCGCGTGACGACGGCGCGCAGCCTCGGTCAGGTCGTGTTGGCATTCGGGCCGCCGATGGCGCGCGAACGTGTCTCGCAAACGGTCGCCGACGCGCGCCGCCGGGCCGAGGAGTTCGTGGCCGGACCCGCGGCGGAGGCTCCCGAAGCGCCGCCGGTAGGGGAGCCGGCGACGACCTCGCCCGTGTTCGCCGCGCCCGGCGCGCCGGACACGACCGCGCCGTTTGCGCCGCCGGCACCCCTGCCGCCGTTCCCGCCTGCACCGGTCGCGAACCGCGCGTCCTGGAACGGGTCGGCGTCGTCGCCCGCGAGTGGCGAGCTACCCATTCCCGGATACGACGCGCTCTCCGCCTCGCAGGTCGTGGAGCGTCTCGTGGGGCTCGCGCCCGAAGAGCTCGACGCCGTGCATGCCTATGAGGTCTCGCACCGGCAACGCCGCACCATTCTCGGCAAGATCGAACAGCTGGCCGGGTAGCCGCATTCGTGGAGTCCGCGCGCTCGGCAACCTCGACGGATCTCCCCGAACTCGCGGAACTGGCCGCCGCACTGCGGGACGAGCTGCGCGAGCAGCGCGGTGGAGCACTCTGGGCGACACGCGAAGCGAGGCCCGACCCGCATTACGAATCGCTTGCGGGGTTGCTGAGCCGCGAGGACGCGGCCGTCTTCGTCGGGACGATCGACGGCACGACCGTGGGGTTCGGCACGGTCGAGATCGAGGCGTTGCGCGACGGGACCCGGCTGGGCGTGATCGGCGATCTCTTCGTCGACCGCGAGGCCCGCGCGGTCGGGGTAGGCGAAGCGATCGCGAACGAGATCATCGAGTTCTGCCGGCTCGCGCGGTGTGTCGGCATCGACGCCTACGCGCTCCCCGGGGCCCGGGAAGCGAAGAACTTCTTCGAGCGGTCCGGCTTCACTGCGCGCGCGCTCGTCATGCACCACGTGCTCTGAGCACGCGCACGGCCACCTCCTCGGCGGGCCGTTACGGGTGGGTAGTGTCGGCGCATGACCGCAACCGACGCCGATCTGACCGCCGCCGGGGTGCTCTGGGACCTCGCGCCACTGTTGCCGCAAGACGCCGAGCGAGGGCTCGACGAGTTGCTCGACGCCGCCGATGCCCGCGCCGAAGAGCTCGCGCGTACGCGTGGCCATGTGGCCGATCTCGACGCGACGGGGCTCGTCGCGTTCATGCGCGGGCTGGCCGAGCTGCTCGATCTCGTCGGCCGCGCGGGAAGCTATGTCGGGCTCGAGTTCGCCACCGACACGACCGATCCGGCGCGGGGTGCACGGATGCAGCGGGTCGAGGAACGCGCCACAGCGATCAACACGAAGCTCTTGTTCTTCGAACTCGAATGGGCCGAGCTCCCCGATGAGCAGGTCGATGCACTCCTAGCCGACGACCGGCTCGCGTTCGCGCGCCATCACCTGCGCTCGGCCCGCCGCTACCGCCCACACCTGCTGACCGAACCGGAGGAGGTCATCCTCACCGAGAAGGCGATGAGCGGGCGCAGCGCGTGGGAGCGGCTGTTCGAAGAGCAGGTGTCGAGCATCGGCGTCGACCTCGCCGGCGAGCCCACGACGCTGGAGGCCGCGCTCGCGCAGCTGCACGCGCCCGACCGGAACGTCCGCCGCGTCGCCGCCGAGGCGATCACCGCCGGCCTCGCACCCGGCCTGCGCACGCGGGGCTTCGTGCTCAACACCTTGCTGGCAGACAAAGCCGTCGACGATCGTCTCCGGCATTTCGCCACGTGGATCGCGAGCCGCAATCTCGCGAACGAGGCCCCCGACGCGTCGGTCACGGCCCTCATTTCCGCGGTGCAGGGCCGGAACTCGATCCCGCAGCGCTGGTACGCGCTGAAGGCGCAGCTGCTCGGCATCGACCGGCTGGCCGACTACGACCGCATGGCATCGGTCTCCGACGTCGAGGCGGAGATCGGATGGGAGGCGGCCAAGGACCTCGTGCTCGACGCGTACGGGTCGTTCTCCGGCGAGCTCGCCGATACCGCACAGCGGTTCTTCGATGGGGCCTGGATCGACGCGCCCGCGCGTCCCGGCAAGCGCCCGGGCGCCTTCTGCGCGTACACCGTGCCGTCGCTGCACCCCTACGTCCTGCTCAACTGGACCTCCCGCCGGCGCGACGTGCTCACACTCGCGCACGAGCTCGGTCACGGACTGCACGCGTACCTGGCCCGCGGGCAGGGCGTCTTCCATCAGTCGACTCCACTCACGCTCGCGGAAACGGCGTCGGTGTTCGGGGAGACCGTCACGTTCGGCCGGCTGCTGCAGGAGGTCTCCGACCCGCAAGAACGCCTCGCCCTCCTCGCCTCCAACCTCGAGGACCAGATCGCAACCGTCTTCCGCCAGATCGCGATGAATCGCTTCGAGCATGCGATGCACACGGAGCGGCGCGAGGCGGGCGAGCTGTCGGTCGAACGGTTCGGCGAGCTCTGGGCGGCGTCGCAAGCCGAGATGCTGGGCGACTCGGTCGAGATCACCGAGGGTTACCGAACATGGTGGTCGTACATCCCGCACTTCATCGCGACACCGGGCTACGTCTACGCGTACGCGTACGGGCAGCTCCTCGCCCTCTCGGTGTATGCGCAATACGAAGCGCGTGGTGCCGACTTCGTCCCGCAGTACCTCGACCTGTTGCGGGCCGGCGGTTCGATGGCTCCCGAAGAGCTGGGGCAGCTCGTCGACGTCGACCTCGCCGATCCGGGATTCTGGGACAAGGGTCTTGACATCATCGAGCGTCGATTGAACGAGACGATCGCGGCCGCCGAGGCCGCGGGAAGGTTGTCATGACGTATCGCGTCATCCAGTGGAGTACGGGCAACGTAGGCGTCGCGGCGTTACGCAACATCATCCGCCACCCCGAGTTCGAGCTCGTGGGTGTGTGGGTGCACTCGGTCGACAAGGCGGGGCGGGACGCGGGGGAGCTGTGCGGGCTTCCGCCCACCGGTGTCATCACGACGAACGACGCCGACGCGCTGCTCTCGCTCGATGCAGATTGCGTGTCGTACACCGCGACCGCCGATCTCCGACCGGTAGACGCCATCAGCGACATGGCGCGGATCCTTCGATCCCGCAAGAACGTCGTGTCGAGCTCGGTCGTCGCGGGGGTGTGGCCCCTGCATCTCGAGCCGTCGATGCGCAAGCCGTTGGAGGACGCGTGCGCGGAGGCCGGAGTGTCCTGGTTCACGTCGGGCATCGATCCCGGGTGGGCGAACGACGCGCTGCCGTTGTTGCTCACTGGGACGTGCGAGGACGTCGAGCAACTGCGCGTGATGGAGATCGTCAACTACAAGGTCTACGAGCAACCCACGGTCGTGTTCGAAACGATGGGGTTCGGGCAACCGCTTGACGCGAGGCCGCTCTTGCTCATTCCCGGCGTGCTTTCATTCGCGTGGGGCGGCGTCGTCAAGATGTTGGCCGACGGTCTGGGCGTCGAGATCGACGAGCTACGCGAGGTGCACGAGCGCCGGCCCGCGCCGGAGAAGATCGACCTGGGCTTCGGTGTGGTCGAGCAGGGCACGACGGGCGCGCTGCGTTTCGAAGTGCAGGGGATCGTCGGCGGTGAGCCCCGCATCGTCGTCGAGCACGTGACTCGGCTCGACGACACGCTGTGCCCCGAATGGCCGCAGCCGGTCGGCGCCGGGGGATACCGCGTCGTCGTCACCGGCACTCCGAGCTACCAGTGCGACGTGCAGATGACCGCCGGTCCCGGCCAGGGCGATCCCGGCGTCATCGGTACAGCGGGCCGGATCGTGAATGCGATACCTGATGTCTGCGGGGCCCGCCCCGGACTTCTGTCAGCGCTCGATCTGCCGCTCGTCACCGGCCGGGGCCTCATGCGATAACGACTCCCGCGCCGATCTAGGACGCGCGCGGAGCAGAAAAGATCAGGGCTAACGGGACCAGCGGGCGGTCGGCCACGTTCACATTGTTAGGGTCGCAATATCACGCCAGACCGAGCAATCTGTGCGGGTGGCAGCGCATCCGAACGTCCTGTTCTTCCATGTCGACAATCTCGGGTTCGGTGAGTTGAGTTGTTACAGCGGCGGACCGTTCCGAGGGGCTTGGACGCGCCGTGTCGATGCGTTCGCCGGGCAGGGGTTCCGGTTGACGAACTACGCGCCGGAGGCGCAGTGCACGCCGACACGTTCGGCGTTGCTGACCGGCCGTCACGCGATTCGCTCCGGGAATCAGAGCGTGCCGTTGGGTGCGTCCGGCGGGTGGGGCCTCGTCGCGTGGGAGCAAACCCTCGGGGATCTGCTAGCGGAAGCCGGGTACGGCTGCGCGGCGTATGGCAAGTGGCATGTCGGCGAGGGTCCGGGGCGGTGGCCGACCGATAAGGGGTTCGAGGAGTGGTACGGACCTCCCCGCACCTACGACGAGGCGTTGTGGCCAACCGACCCGTGGTACGACCCCAAACGCGATCCGGTTACGCACATGGTCGAGAGCAAACGCGGCGACACCGATGTGACCGAACGTGAGCACCTGACGCTCGACGTTCGCCGCGACTGCGATGTCGAGTACCTCCGTCGCGCCGAAGCCTTCATACGCCGCAACGTCGCCGACGACACCCCGTTCTTCGTGTACTTCAACCACTCGCTCATGCACATGCCGGTCATCCCCCGCGTCGAGTTCCAAGGCAAGACCGGCCAAGGCGACTGGGCCGACAGCCTCCTCGAACTCGACACCGACTTCGGAACCCTGCTCGATCTCCTCGACGAGCTTGCGATCGCCGATGACACCCTCGTGGTGTTCGCCGGTGACAACGGCCCCGAAGAGGTGTTGTTGTGGCGAGGGACACCCGGATACTGGGAAGGCTCGTACTTCGCCGGCGGTGAAGGCAACCTGCGGACGCCGTGCATCGTCCGCTGGCCCAATCACGTCCCCACCGGGCGGGTCAGCGACGACATCATGCACGTCACCGACTGGTTCACCACGATCCTCACCGCGGCCGGGGTTGCCGCACCCGGCGACCGGGAGATCGACGGCGTAAACCAACTTCCCTGGCTCACCGAACAGGAAGACTCGTCGCAACGCGACGGCTACCTCTACTGGATGGGAGCCGAGCTGTACGGCGTGAAATGGCAGAACTTCAAACTCGCACTCGTCACCCAGAAGTTCTCAACCGACCCTCCCGCCAAGCTCTCGTCACCGCGCATCATCAACCTGATCACTGACCCGCAAGAACGTGAACCGCTCGACCTGCCATACCTGCACTCGTGGACCGTGATGCATTTCAACCGACTCCTCGGCGCGTTCCAAGCGTCGGTGAAACGCGAACCGCCCATCCCGCCCGGAGCGCCGCTGGACCACGTCCCGCCAGCGGAAACGCCATAAGATGATGCTCGTGCCGATCGCGGAGACTGTGTGGCTGGCGTCCTCGTGGACGGCTGATGTCGAACGGCGGCATCGACGTCATCTACCGCGACGGCACGCACGCTCACAGATCTGCTGATCGGCGGCTCATACTGCCAATCGGGCGCTTGCCATTCGGGGCTGTCGCGGTGGTGGCGGGACCCGAGCTCGGAAGCCGACGCTAGAGCTGGCACCTCAACTCGTCGATCACGGCATGGACGGCCGTGGAATCGAGATCGAGGTACTCCGATGCGGCGTCGAGGTCCGTGAACGTCGCGACGTGGAACTCGTGGGTAGCCGTCTTGTATAGCACGCCGCCTGCGTCGACGAAGTCAGGTCGCACGATGGCCGCGATGCGCATCTCACGGACCAGGTTCGTGCCCTCGTAGAGGAGTTCGAGCAGATCGGGCGCCGGCATCGCAACAGTCTTGATCGTCGTGCCGTCGACAAGGTGCCGCGGTCCCGCGGGCCAGTCCGCGTCGCCCGACAGTCGTCTGAGGTGTCGTTGCATGTCGCGGCTGGTGAGGTCGCCGTCCCAGACAACGAATGTGCAACCAAGAGCCCTGTCGGCTCGATAAACGATCGGCATGACGCCGCAACGTTACGGGTTCCACACGGCCGAGCCCCCCGAATGCTGATCCGATGAAAGACAAAGCGCGGGTGCGACCCTTGTCGAGGGCGGCCCCTGGGACACACATCATCCCTGCCGATCGGCGCCTCTGATCGGGACTTTCGACCCGGCGAGTTTCGAGGCGCGTTCGTCGATGTAGGTGTTCGAACGAAGGGAGCAAGCCGTGACCGATCACCAAAGGCATTCCGCCGCGCTACTGGGAAGCAAGGCCTCGAAGCCCGAAGACGCGGTGGCGCTGAGCGGAGTCGTCGGCGAGGCGATCCATCGAGTCACCACAAATGGCCAGGAGGCGTGGGTCCGAGTCGGCACCGAGCCTCATCTTCGATCAGTCGAAGCTGTCGAGAACGAGAGTGGCGGTGGATGGTCGGTCTCGGTTGCCGCGATGAAGTTCGTTCGTCCGGAGCACGCTGCTTACGGGGAACTGCGACAAGCGATCGAGGACGCGATCAAGAGCGTTCCCGGCGTCACCGAAGTCGAACGCGAGGTCAACGAGGTGTGGTGGGCGAGCGGGTCACCGTCGGGCGAAGACCTCGCGAGAGCGGTGGCAGACGTGCTCGACCAGCACGCCGACCGCCTACGCCGGCACTACAACAATCTCAAGTCCGGCGCCTCCCGCTCATAAGTCGCGCGTGCACCGCATACCGCCGGGACGCGCCGCGCGCGGATCCACCCGCGGCGCCTGACCGGTTCGTACTATTTGTCACTGTGACGCAACGTGCCTGCCGCTGGTGCGGCCGCCCGCTCGCCGTTTCGTCCGGGGCCGGGCGGCCGCGTGTGTACTGCCGTCACGCGTGCCGCCAGCGCGACTACGAAGCGCGCCGGCGCGCGGTCGAGCTCGGGCTCGGTGAGCATGAGTTGGTCGTCACCCGTGAGGAGCTCGAGTCGCTCCGGGACCGCCTGTTCGTGCTCGAGCAGACGATGGAGGACGCCGAGACCGACTTGCGCCAGCCGGAGGGGCGGCGCGCCAAGGAGCTGCGCCGGGTCCTGGAGTACGTGCTCGACGCGGCCCGGGAGTGCGTCCGCCCGTAGCCGCTCGTTCCCTCGGATCGATCCCTCGCACGAGCCCACCGGATCCGTCGGTTGGAACCGCTCTAACGGGCGCATCGACACGCGCTCACGACTGACCTCAGGAACATGGGTCGAAGGTCCCTAGATGTGAGCGAACGGTGCGAGACAAACTCGCGGCATGCTGTTGACGTTTGAGGGCGGTCCGTGGGACATGCGCATGGTCGATTCCCGCGTACGAACTCCGCCGCCTGCTATATCACCCGACGCTGACGACGAAGCAAACGGCATCTACCTCATGAAGGTCGAAGCTTCCAGCCCAACTGTTTCCGTGTACGTCTGGCGGGACGCGCGTCGGTCGCGCGACCGCGCCGAAAGGCCTGACTCCCAACACCGTGTGGTGCGGGCGTCTCTGGCTCCAGCAGTACTGGAATAGTCGTTGCGCCACGCTGACAGGGCCTTGCGCGTCGATGTCAACCGTGTGAATGGATCCCAGCGGTTCATCGCAGGGGGTTGAAGCGGTCGCGTCGCCGGGCAGACGATGCACGGAGTGCCTCGACGCTGACGACACGGCTTGGCACGGGTGGAATACGAGCGGCCGGGTTGACGTGGTCCCCCTCGTCCGACCCGGTCGTTTCGCGCTCCCGACCGTTGCGTGAACCTCTCGTAACGCGTTGCCCCACCCCTCGCGCTCGGGTCGTCCTCACCTCATGGCCGCCGCTCGCAAGGATGACTTCCTCCAAGCGATGGGGATGCACCGCTCGGGCTGCGGAGCATCGCGGGAGACGGAGTTTGTCCGTTCCGCCCTACCAAAACGGCGGGGACAAGGATATGTTCCGGCGTGGTATGGCCTGGCGGGGCACTCCGGACGAAGAGGTCGTGTACGCGGCCGCGAGTGTCCTCGCGGAGCAAGCGAAGTGCACCGAGGATGACGCTCTCGTCAAGCTCATCGACTACGCAGCCGCAATAAGCCGAACTGTTGCCAACACTGCACGGTTGGTCATCGAGGGTGTAGTCCGGTTCGACAACTAGGCACGCTCGTTGGGAAGCGCAGGCCTGATTACACGCGCTCGCCATTCCCCGAGACTTGGCAGTTCTGGAGTTGACCCGGTTCGGTGGACACCTTGATGTGACCCCGGTTTCCGCGGTTGTGTTGTTGGATTGCATGCCCGTGACCTTGGAGGGAGGTCGGCATGCCCGAGCGTTATCGGCTCTGCGTTGAAGAGGGCGTCACCTATCGCGAAATCGGCGGCCAGCTCGGAATCACGAAGCAAGCGGTGCACGCCAGCGTCCAAAAGTACGCACGACGGCACGGGCTCGCCTGACGGAAACGACCGGAGCCGAAACCTTGCGAATCGACCGGTCGTAACCGGGACCGGGGCACGGAAATCGTGGGACGACCTCCGGCGAGATTCGGACCGGATACTGGTGTCGTGGTCATCTTGGCGATTGGAGTCGTGGTGCTCGCCCTCTGGAAGCGCGACACCTAAGCCGACTTCCCGGCGTACCCCCTCGTAATGCCGCGCCTTTCAGGCATCGCGGCCATCTATGCGCGCTTTCACGCGAAGGCGGCCTTGCCTCGTACAGCGGGAAGGCCGGGGCAAGGCCGCTTCGCTCTTCGTGCCGCGCCCTGGGGACGGTCCCGCCAGCGATTGCGGGCAGCGACGGGACCACTCCCAGGTGGCGGTGGAACACCTCGCATCCCCCGTATCAGGCAACCCGCGAGGCATCCGCAGTCTCGCGCCCGAGCCTTGCATAACGCAACTATTTTGCTCGTGCAACAGTAGCCGGGCCAACATCCAGCGGTGCTCGTGTTCGCGTTCGTCTTGGTGATGACGGCGCTGGTCGCCGCGTTGTTTTTCGGCACGCGACATCATTCGGGCTCGCGACGCTGACCGTCACGGAGGCTCCGGTAACGACGAACGCCGCCATCCGTGCGCCCCAGCCAGGCGAGAACGTCGCTGCGTCGAGCGGGTCATTCTCGGCAACGCTCCCCCGCAACGCCGATAATGCCCGTTATGTCAACTTGGCGGTCTGCGGACACTCGTGAGTTGCACGGCCGGCCGCCGGGCGGCGAACCTCGCCCCCATGACTCCCGAGGACCTCGTCGAGATCGAGCTGATCAAGCGCTTGAAGTACAAGTACGCCCGCTGTCTCGATCAGAAGCTCTGGGACGAGATCGCCGAGTGCTTCACCGACGACGCGGGCGCGGCCTACAGCGGCGGCGGATATTCGTTCGAGGGTCGTGACGCGATCGTCGACTTCCTGCGGCGGTCGATGGGCGCCGAGACGTTCCATTCCAGTCACAAGATGCACCACCCGGAGATCGATCTGACGTCTCCGACGACGGCGCACGGCGTCTGGGCGCTCGACGACGTCGTCGTGATGACCGATTTCGAGCTCACGATCCGCGGCTGCTCGTTCTACGACGACGAGTACGTCAAACAAGACGGTGAATGGCGCATCCGCCGGACCGGGTACAAGCGGGTCTACGAGGAGATCCAGCCGCGCGGCAATGTCGAGGGTCTGCGCCTCACGGCATCGTGGTGGGCAACGGGCGGCCGCAGTGAGCTACCGGCCGGTTGAGCGAGGGATCACGCGTCGGACTGATTCCGTCACAGTGACGCAATTCTTCCGCTCTGCCCGCTCGGGCTGTGAAGGCGCGGCGTGAACGCGTCACCCGCGTTCGATCGGGGTTGCCGGTCGACGCGTCGGCGGGGGCCGGCATAGCGCCGTGCCGTTGACCGCGTCGCAGATCAGAGCCGGGCTCGACCATCCCGTCATCGACGCCGACGGTCACGGCATCGAATACCTCCCCTGGTTCCGTGATCTGCTGCGCGACGAGGGCGGCCCGCACGCCGTCGACGCCTGGGACGTCGTCGAGAACGGCGCGCGGCACACGCGCACGCTCGATCTCACCACCAAACGGGCACTGGGGTTGTTCCGCGTGTCGTGGTGGGGCCTGCCGACCGAGAACACGCTCGATCGCGCCAGCGCGATGCTCCCCGCGCTCCTGTACGAGCGTCTCGACGAGCTCGGCATCGATGTCGCGATCTGCTACCCGACGTACGGCCTGACGGTGATGGGCCTCGACGATCCGAACTTGCGCGTCGCGGCGGCCCGCGCGTTCAACACGTATTACACGCAGGCGTACGCGGGATCACGGGACCGGCTCGAGCCTGTCGCGATCGTGCCGACGTACACGCCCGACGAGGCGATCGACGTCCTCGAGCACGCAGTCGGAACGCTCGGGCTCCGAGCCGTCATGTGCAGCGGACTCGTGGGCCGCCCGCTCCCTGGCGAGAACCTGCCACGAGGCGCGCGCTGGATCGACGCCCTCGGCCTCGACAGCGCGCACGATTACGACCCGCTGTGGCGCCGCTGCGTGGAGCTCGACGTCACGCCCACGTTCCACTCGACCGGCATGGGTTGGGGCAGCCGGACATCACCGTCGAGCTACGTGGCGAACCACGTCGGTTCGTTCGCCGCGGCCGGCGAGGCGATATGCCGTTCGCTGCTGCTCGGAGGCGTGATGCACCGGTACCCACAGCTTCGGTTCGCGTTCCTGGAAGGCGGTGTCACGTGGGCGGCAACCTTGTGCAGTGATCTGGTCGGCCATCTCGAAAAACGTCACGGTGACGCAATCCGCCGCTACGACCCCGCGCGCCTCGACCGTGCGCTGCTCGGCGAGCTCATCGACCGGTTCGGAGCGCAACCAATCCGCGCTCGCGAGGCTGACCTCGATGCGGCGCTTCACATGCTGAGCGAACCCGACGAGGATCCGGCCGAGATCGACGAGTTCACGGCGAGCGGGTTCGACTCCCCCGCCGACATTCGCGAGACCTTCCAACGCCAGTGCTTTTTCGGGTGCGAGGCGGACGACCCCACCTGGGCACTCGCGTTCGCGCCCGAGTATCACGGAACCCGACTCGGCGCGATGTTCGCGTCCGACCTCGGTCACTGGGACGTCCCCGACGCGACGAAGGTTCTGCCCGAGGCGTGGGAACTGGTCGAGCACGGTCTGGTGAGCCGCGAGGATTTCCGCGCGTTCACCTACGACCACGCGCTCTCGCTGTGGGGCCCGAACCTGTTCGGAAATACCGTGCTGGCGGACCGATGACTCATCCGTGGCGAACCGGAACCGTCGAATCCGGCGGCGAGACGATCTACTACGAGGTCACAGGAGCCGGCACCGACCCGGTAGTCCTGTTGACGCACGGCGCCGGCGGATCACATGCCGCGTGGTTCCAGCAAGTCCCGGCGCTCGCGGCCGCCGGTTACCGGGTAGTCACGTGGGACAGCCGCGGCTTCGGGCTCTCGACACTCGCGACCGGCAGCTTGGGCGCTGCCGAGGCCGTCGCTGACATGGTCACCGTCCTCGACGCGGTCGACGCCCGGGCCGCGCACTTGATCGGGCAGTCGATGGGCGGCTGGTGGGTGACCGCGTTCGCGCTCGCGCACCCGGAACGCGTGCGCTCGCTGACCCTCTCGAATACCGTCGGCGGGCTCTGGACGGACGCGCTCCGCGTCCACTTCGCGGCCTGGGCCGGTACCGCGCCGGGCGCGGACGAGCGCCGCCTCGGAGTGCACAGCGCGCTCTCCCCATCGTTCGCCGCCCGTGACCCGGCCCACGCGTTTCTTTATCAGCAGCTGAACACGTTCCACTCGCCGCCGATGGCGGCCGTCGGGCGCGCGCTGACGGGGACGCGCGTCGAGCACGCGGCGCTCGACGCGGTCGGCGTGCCGATCCTCGTCATCACCGGCACCGACGACGAGCTGTTCCCCGCGCCGCTGGTGACCGAGTCGGCCGGGATGCTCGCGCGGAGCCGAGTCGTCGAGATCGCCGACGCCGGCCACTCCCCGTACTTCGAGCGGCCCGGCCAATACAACGCCGCGCTGCTCGAGTTCCTCGCGACCGCAAGCGATGCTCCGAGCTCGAGCCGTTTCGACGAGACCTCGTAGACCGGCGCCGCTGTCGGCCCGCCGATTCGGCGGATGTCAGCGCGACACGAAGGGTAACGACACCAGCCGGCCGTCGAGCACCTGCCCCCGCACGTCGACCTGCACGGTGTCACCGGGCTGCAGACCCGGCGGCACGAACGCGAGAGCGATCCCGTGGCCGAGCATCGGCGAGAAGTTGCCGCTCGTCACCGCGCCGATCGGAACACCGTCTCGCAAGACCACGGATCCCTCCCGAGGCGGGCGGCGGCCCTCGACGGATACGCCGCGCAGCCGGCGGCTGATGCCGGCCTCCCGCTCGCCCGCGAGCGCGGCGCGGCCGCGGAAGTCGGGTTTGTCCCAGCCCACCACCCAGCCCAGACCGGCCTGGAGCGGCGTGATGCCCGGCCCGAGCTCGTGACCGTGGAGCGGGAGTCCGGCTTCCAGCCGCAGCGTGTCGCGGGCGCCGAGGCCGGCCGGCTCGATCCCGGCCGCGAGCAGCGACTCCCAGACCGGCCCGGCAGTTCCGGCGGGGACGTGCAACTCGACGCCGTCCTCGCCGGTGTACCCGGTCCCCGCCACGACGAGGTCGCCGATCTGCCGCACCGCGAACCGGGGCACCGCGGCCGCTTCGCCGCTGACCGGCTCGAGGAGTTTGCGCGCTTCGGGACCCTGCACCGCCAGCACGGCGCGGGTCGCCGTGATGTCGGCGAACTCGACCTCCTCGTCGGTGTGGGCGCGGCCCTCGCCGAGCGCCGCGGTCAACGCGTCAGTGTTCGACGCGTTCGGCATGACGAAGAATCGTTCCGGCTCGACCCACCACACGATGATGTCGTCGACGACGTGAGCGTCGTCGCGATCGAGCAGATGCGTGTACTGCGCCCGGCCCGGCTCGATCTTGCGAAGATCGTTCGTGAGCAACCATTGAAGCAACGCGAACGCGCCCGGACCGCGACACTCGACGCTTCCGAGATGTGAGACGTCGAACACGACCGCCCGGCTCCGGCAGGCTCGATGTTCCTCGAGCACGCCGGTGTACTGCAGCGGCATCTCCCAGCCCCCGAACGGGACCATACGTGCCCCGAGTGACCGGTGTTGCGCGTCGATCGGGCTCCGACGCAGCGCGCCGTCGCTCATGCGCTCTCGGCCGCGGAGCCGGACGCGACTGATCGCGGACGGCGGCCGAGGTCGAGCGGCAGGGGCGCCTGATCGTCAGCGCGTGCCTCGGCGAGCTGCGAAGGCGGCTCCAACCCGTACTTCACGAGAAGGTGCAGATAGTCGCGCTGGTAGAGGACCCGGACCGACACGTCGGGATACTGCTCGACGAGTCGGCGCGCCTTGCGGTTCTTCTTGGTGACCAACTTCTGGTTGAGCGTGGTGACCTCGATATAGAGGTCGTAGCCCGGAAGGTAGAAGTCGGGCGTGAACGCTTGCACCGGGCGGCCTTCGCGATCGCGCTCGAGGGTGAACGTGCGCGGCTCGTAATCCCAGACGATGCCGTAGAAGTCGAGCAGCTTCGCGAACTGCCGTTCGGAGTTGTGCGCGAACCGAACCGACTCGTGCGGGAGCAGCTCGTCGTCGATCACGCGCTCCCGGTTCCTAGCGCGCCGCGGCCCGCGGCGGGGCGCCGGTCTCGAATGCGAGCTGCACGGCCTGCGTGATCGTCTGCTGAAGCGGCTCGATGTCGAGCACGACACTCAAGACGCCCTGCCCGCCGCGCAGGAGATCCATCACCTGCTCGTCGCTTTGCGCGAGCACGATGTTCGGGCCCTGGATGACGATGCGCACCGACGCGAGGTCGGCGTCGAACGCACGGAGCGACTCGACCGCCTTGCGCGCCGATTGCAAGGAGATGCCCGCGTCGAGCATCTGCTTGATCACCTTCAACTCGACGAGATCACGGTAGGAGTAGAGGCGCTGCGTTCCGCTTCCGTTCGCGTCCATCACCGACGGGCGCACGAGCTCGGTGCGGGCCCAATAGTCGAGCTGCCGGTACGTGATCCCGACGATCTTGCAGACCTGCGGGCCGCGGTATCCGGGCTCTGCCATCGGGGCTCCTCGCGACCGAAGCTGCTGGGTACGTGCGGGGCGAGGTGTCGGCGATCGCTGACCCCGGGCTCCTCACAAGAGTGTAGTTACATCGGAGTCGAACCGTAAACCTGAACCTTTTCCACAGGTCCAGCCGGATTCGGGCCCCGCCCGGAGCGCGCCGGGCAACCCCGGCGGCGGATTGGGAACCGCCCTACTGGGCGAAGTCCTCGGGCGTGATGTTGTCGAGGAACTCGCGGAACTGCTCGACTTCTTGCTCCTCTTCGTCCGCCTCGAAGAGCACGCCGGCCTCGTCGAGCACCTCCTCGTCGACGTAGATCGGCACCTCGGCTCCGAAACGGACGGCCAGTGCAATCGCGTCCGACGGGCGCGACGAGATGCGCGTCGTGGTTCCGTCGCGATCGAACGCGATCTCCGCATAGAACGTTCCGTCGTGCAGTGCGGTGATGTCGACGCGGTCGAGCTTGACCGCCATTCCGTCGAGCACGGTCTTGAAGAGGTCGTGGGTCATCGGCCGCGGCGTCTCCATGCCCTGCAGCGCGTAGACGATCGCAGTCGCCTCGGGCGACCCGATGAAGATCGGTAGGAAACGCGTCCCGCCCTCTTCGCGCAAGAGCACGATCGGCTGATTCGTCGGGACCTCGACGCGAACACCGATCAGAGAAAGTCGGATCACGGTGCCTCCGGGGGGACGGCCGCCACCCTACCACCGGCTCGCGGCGCCGATTCCGAGCGCCGATACAGGTCGACGAGGTACGCGTCCGGCCGTTCCACCAGCGTGTCCCGGTCGGCGGCAACGATGAAAGGAACGTTGCGGTACAGGTCGCGGACGTGCAATCCGTACCCGAGAACGTACTCGGTTGCGAGCACCAGACCCCGGTAGTCGAGTTCCTGGGGGACGATCCGGCGGGCCGGCCGGTCGAGCAGCGCGCACGTTGACAGGCGGCGCGGCTCGCGGGCCAACAGCTGACCGACGAGGTACGCCAGCGTGAGGCCGGTATCGACGATGTCCTCGACGAGTACGACATCGCGACCGCCGATATCGCAAGCGAGATCGTGCAGGATCTTCACCCGTCCCGAGTCCGGCGCAAAGCGGGATATCGAGATGAAGTCGACAGTGACGTCGATGTCGGGAACGGCGCGGGCGAGGTCGGCCAGGAAGATCAGTGCGCCCTTCAAGACACCGACCAAGACGACGCCGCCGGGATGGTCGCGCGCGATCTCGCGCCCGAGCCGCTGCACGTGCTCCTGGATGCCGGAGTCGTCGAGGAGAACCGTCGGCGTCACGTCAGTTGAACGTGCGACGGACGGTTTGGCGCAAGAGCGCGGTGCGCAGGCGCCGGCCGAGCCCGGCGAGCTCGCCGAGGGTCTCGGTCACGCGCGCCTGTGCCTCGGGGTTCCGCTGGCGGCGGTACGGCAGGAGGACCTGCTCGTAGAGCGACGCCTCCCGTTCCGCGAAGGCGCGGTACATGCGCAGGTGCCGGGGCTCGATGCCATGGCGCATGAAAGCGGCACACACGCGCGCGATGGCGAGCGAATCATCGTCGAAGAGCACGCGGTCGCCGGTCGCCGGGCCGGGCGTCACGAGACCGAACTCCTCGAGGCGGGCGAGCTCCTCGTCCGTGAGGCCGGCCGCGCGGATCAACTCGGCGCGGGTGAGGCTCACACCGCTCTCGGAGGCGGCGAGATCGTCGGGACCGGCGTCGTCGTCGCGGACACGACCGGCGGCGCTGCGCGCCTGGGCCTTCTGTGCGGCCCGGCGGGTCTCTTCGAACAGCGCGTCCACGGTTGCCGGATCCACGGTGCGATCGCCCGGACTCTCGGCGCCGTCGGCGGCCGCGAACCCGCCTTCGCGGTCGACCTCGTCGAGGCGGTCCTTGATCACCTTCAGCGGCAGGAAATTCTCGCGTTGTTCGCGGAGGATGAACCGCAGCCGTTCGACGTCGGTTGCGTAGAACTTGCGGTAGCCCGACGGTGTCCGCTCCGGGTCGACGAGTCCTTGACTCTCGAGGAACCGGATCTTGGAGATCGTGATGTCGGGAAACTCGTCGCGGAGCTGGTTGAGCACGTCACCGATCGAGGAGTGGGCACGCTTGGCCACGGTCACGCGTCCTTTTCGGTGCGTTCGCCGCCGACGATGAAGCTCAGCCGGTACCGGCCGATCTGCACCTCGTCCCCGTAGCGAAGCTGGATCT
>DATJAA010000122.1:0-13721 GCA_035516815.1 Acidimicrobiia bacterium
TGCGCGGTCGTGCCGATGTAGGGCGTGACGGTGTAGCTCGTGATCGGGCTGCCGCCGTTGGCGGGCGCCGACCACGACACCGTCGCCGTCCCGTTACCCGCCACCGCGCTGACACCCGACGGCGCACCCGGCGCCGACAACTGGGTCGAGGCGTCGAGGTGCAGGTTGCCGGCAATCGACGGCACACCCTTGTTGTTGACGAGGAAGAGCATGTACGTGCCGGGCGGGGCCAGCGCTGCAGACGCGGGTAGCTGCACCTGCAGGGAGCCGGCACCGGCCGTGAAGCTCAGCGGCACGAAGTGCTGGTCCATGTCGATCTGGTGCGTGTCGGCGCCGAGGGAGACGAGGTTGACCCCCGTGATCGACGCCGCGTCGGGCGTCGTGACCGAGATGTTGTTGCCGTAGTTGGCCGACGACGGCATCGCGGTGATGGTCGGACGCGGTCCGTTGAACAGATACGGCGGTGAGTAGATCTGGGAGGAGAACTGGCCGGGGCCGGTGCCGGAGTCGACGTGGCCGCCGCCGCCGACGAGCACGGTGCCGTCCGGCATGAGGAGCGCGGTCGAGTGATAGTTCCGGGCCGCGGCAATCGGTGCCGCGGCACTCCACGTCTCGCTCGTTGGGTTCCAGATCTCCGTCGGGAGCGTGCCGGTCGTGACCGTTGAAACCTGGTCGCTCGTAGTGGCGCCGCCGACCGCGAGCACGGTGCCGTCGGCCAGCATCGTCAGCGTGTGGTAGATGCGCGGGTTCTGCATCGGCGCGGTCTGGCGCCACGCCGGAGTCGGCGCGTTCAGGTCGAGGACCGCCGTGGTGGTCTGCGCGGGAACATTTGTGGTGATGCTCGAAGCGCCGCCGCTGTAGAGGATCTCGCCGGGCCGGTACATCACGCTCGAGCCGTTGAGGACTCCGCTCGTACCCCCGACCTGTGTCCACGACGGTGCGTTGACGTTGAGGAGGAACGACTTGTCGACCGACGGCGCGATCGTGAACACGTCGCCGTTCGGGACGAGGTACGAGAAGGGATACTCGAGCTCGTGGACCTGGCTCGTCGAGATCGTCGAAAGCTGGGTCCACGTGTTCGTCGTGGGGTCGTAGACCTCGGGAGTGTCGGCCCAATGCGACTCGTCACTCGTGTTGCCGCTGATGACGACGTAGCGACCGTCGGAGAGCTCGGTGAGCGTCGGGTACCAGCGAGCGAACGCCATGTTGGCGACGCGGGACCACGTCGAGGTGGTCGGGTCGAAGATCGTCGTGTCGACGATGCCCAGTTGTCCGGTGGACTTGAGCCCGTAGCCGCCGACGACCAGTATCCGGCCGTCGGGCAGGCGTGCCGTTCCGGAACAGAAGATGCTGTCGGGCGCGGTCTGGTTCGTGAACGACTGCGTCGACGGATTCCACACCTGAGTGGGTTCCGGTTGGCTCCAACCGTCCCACTGCGCGACGTTCCCGTTGTTGAGCAAGATCGAATGCACGGAGACCATCGGCCAGGTCATCAACGACGACCACTGGCCCAGCGGAACTGGGCTCGGCGTGACGATGTTCGACTGCGCCGACTCGGGGCCGGTTCCCACCGCGTTCGTCGCTGCGACCGTGAAGGAATAGGCGGTGCCGTTCGTCAGGCCACCGATGGTGGTCGTCGTCGGCGGCGGCGTTCCGGAAACGATCGTGGGGGACTGCGCGCTCGTCCCGATGTACGGCGTCACGGTGTACGACGTGATCGCGCTGCCGCCGTCGACCGGCGCGGCCCAGGTGAGCGAGGCCGAGGCGTTGGCCCCGGTCGCCGTCGGTTGCCCCGGGGTGCCGGGCGCGCCGACGACTCCGTTGGCGACCTTGAACACGACGGTGCCCATCAACCAGGTGGTGACACCGGCATTCACGCTCGCGTTCGCGGCGACCCCGATGTTCGTCAGCTGGTCTTCGGTGAGCAACTCCATGTCACTCGCCGGTGAGACGTTGACGCGCGACGTGAAGCCGGCTCCGGCGGTGAGGGCATCGCCGAAGCCCGAGTCGGCGTAGAAACCGACGGCCAGCTCATTCGAGAGGGTCGCGGGAGCCGTTGCGCCCGACGCGACCGCTCCGGCGGACTTGCTCGTGCCGCTCGCGTGCGCGGTCGTGTCGACGGCGGACGCGTCGGGCACCGAGGAGAGGCCGGAGTACTCGACGACGCCGATGCCGATGTCGGCGGCGGCCGCCGTGTGCGCGGTGACGGTCGGCTTGGTTCCGGCTCCGAGCGAGATCGGCGCCGTCCACACACTGAGCTCCGTGCGATCGGAGGCAACGAAGTGCAACACCTCGGTGTAGGTGTTACCGGCGGAATCGGTCACGCTCGACGCGGTCGAGCCGGAGGAGTTCCAGACCCCGACTTCGACGACGAGGCGATCGCCCGACGCGACCGCGGCCGCGGGTGTCACGCCGAGGCTCGTGACGCGCGACGAATGCGCGCTCACCTGCTGGACGAAAGCAGGATTCTGCGGGGCGGCGGCGCCGCGAACCGCCGGAACGACAAGTGCGCCGGCGACGAGTGCGAGCGCGGGGACGAGCGACCGTGTACGCAAGAAGCGTGCCCCCCGGCCGCGCGAATGAGTTGTCTGGTGCACGCCCCGCCCCTCCATGGCGCCATCGGCGGAGGGCGCGGATCCACCAACCACGGCCCGCTCCGCCTGCAACAAGGCTCGCGGCCGCGGGACGCGTTGTCAAACCGGTCGATTTCTCCGCAAAAGTTGCTAACGCCGGCATTCTTCGTCGGCCAGGCGCCGCTCGTGCGGCATTGGCGCCGCGGCGCGCTGGCCGTCGGCGTCGGTCCAGCGCACCATGAAACGGTGCAACTCGCAGGGCGGGCTGGGCGTCTGGACGTTGTGCAGGACGTCGTGCAGGCCGTCGTTCCGCTGGCAGTACACGGTGACGTGCTGCTCGACCGCCTCTATCGAACCCACGCGCCCGCGGCGCTGCGATTCGCCCTCATGCTCACCGGCGAGCGGGAGCTCTCAGAGGACCTCGTACAAGAGGCGTTCGTTCGTGTCGCCGCCAAGCTCGACACGCTGCGCGAACCGGACGCGTTCGCCGCCTACCTCACGCGCGCCGTCGCGAACCTGGCGAAGTCGCACTTCCGTCACCAACAGGTGGTTGCCCGGCACGAGCGCACGCTCGATCTCAACGAGCTGGTAGTCCATCCCGTCGACATCCTCGCCCGCGACACCCTGCTCGTCGCACTGCGCCGGCTCCCGATCCGGCAACGGGCCGTCATCGTGCTCCGTTACTACAACGATGCGTCCAACGAGGAGATCGCGCGTGTGCTGGACATCCCGGTCGGGACGGTGAAGTCGTTGCTCTCGCGCGGACTCGCGAAGCTGCGAGAAGGGATTCGTCTCGAAGGGATGCGTGATGAGTAATGCGTGACACCCTCGAGGACCAGCTTGCCGACCGGTTGAAATCGATCGGCCGAACCGTCGCCGACGACATCCCCACGCCGGTGGATCTCGACGCGCGGGTCCGTCACCGCCGGAACCGTTCGCGCGCGGTGCGCCGCTGGACGGCGATCTCCGTCGCCGCCGGGATCGTCGCGGTGGTTGCGGGCGCGGCGCTCGTGCAACGAACGAACGGGCCGGGCTCGGTGAGGATCGCGACATCGCCGACGACGGGCGTGGCGCTCCACGATTCGCTGCAGCCCGGAACGGTGCTGCTCTCCGCGCGAGGGCCGTACGTCATATCGCTCGGCGTCGACGGCCACACCAACGCGACGATGGTGACGACGAAGCACGGCAACATCGTCTACGCGCGCGCGACCGACGACCACCGCGAGCTCTGGTACCTGTCGCAAAAGCACGGGCAGTCGGCGTGCGGAGACGTCGTTCGGGCCGATGTCGACAGCAACTCGTCGGCAATCGTCACGCATGCGGTCTCCTTCGACGTCAGCCCGGACGGATCCCGCCTCGCGTTGTACGGCGCCGGCGATCTCGCCGCCGGCCGGTGTGAGCCCGCGACTAGGGGAGCGCCGACCGAGCTCACCGTCGTCGACCTCGCGAGCGCGACCAGCTCGACGCTTCCGATCGCGGACATCACGAGCATGCGCTGGGCAACCGGCGGTGACTATCTCGTGCTGACGAGTTGCTCGCGCCAGGCCTGCGGCGCGCTCCGCCGTGTCGACGTGCCGCGTGATCTCACGCGCCCGCTCGTCGACACGGGCGTGTGGTCGTCGGCACCCGGATTCCCAACGCACGTCTCGCGCGTCGAGTTCGGTCAAGATGGTCTGTATGCCCTCGACGTGCGGACAACGCACACGGCCAAAGGGGCGGCTGTTCCCGACTCCACCGTCATCCGGCTGGATGTCGCTACACCCGGATCGACGGTGGAGCAGCTCTACTCCGGCGGCGGTCGGTGGGACGTCTCACAGATCATGCCGACGAGCTCCGGCACGTTTGCCGTCGCCGCGCCGGTTTCCACCGGTGGAACACTCGGCCGGACAGACGGTCCGACGGGCCTCTACCGGATCGTGGCCGGACAACTGGTCCTCGTACGCAACTTGGCCCACCCCGGCATATTCACGCCCGTCACGCCCTTGTTCTCCGGGGGGTAGCGCTAACGGTTCCCCGAACCCCTCCGATTTCTGCTGCTATGGACCGGTCCGGGGCGGTCGACCAAACCGTAGAAGCCAGCTAAGCGTGTAGGTGTGGAAATGGAAGAAGCCGAGGAGCGGGCTCCGAACCTCTCCTTGGACTTCGACGACACGTTCAGGCGGTGCTTCGGGCCGATGGTGCGCTCTCTCGCGGTGGCAGCCGGCGACCGCGAGGTCGCAGCGGACTGCGTGCAGGACGCGTTCATGCGCGCGTTCATGCGCTGGAAGCACGTCTCGCGCCTCGACGATCCCGTGGGCTGGATCCGGCACGTCGCGGTGAACCGGATGCGTGACAACTTTCGCAAGCGCGAGCGGGGCGGTCGGGCGTACGCGCGTCTGCGCGCCCAGGAGCCGATGTTCGTCGAGGCGCCCGGTGAACCGAGCCAGCCACAAGAGCTCGCGGCCCTCCTCGGTCAGCTTCCGGCGCAGCAACGCGTCGCGGCCGCGCTCTTCTACGTCGAAGATCTCAGTGTCGGCGAGGTCGCCGACGCGATGGGGCTGAGCGAAGGCGCGGTCAAATATCACCTGCACGCGGCGCGGGCCACGTTGCGCGGCGCGCTGGAGCCGCAGCCATGAGTCCGAGAGGCTTCGACGATCTCGGCGATCTCGACGACCTCGATGACGCGCTCTCGAGCGGACTCGCCGATCTCGCGCCGACGGTTGCGAGCCCCGACGACCTGTTGACGGCGATGCGCCCGCGGTTCGTGCGCGCGCGCAATCGCCGTCGTGTCGTCCGATTGAGCGGCACGCTGGCGGCGCTCCTTCTCATCGGCGGCGTCGCCGTGATCGCAGCGCCGCGCTCGCAGCGGTCGCGCGTGAGCGTGGCCGCGCCACCGTCGATCGCGCCGACGACCGTGCGACCGAAGACTGCGAACACGAAGGCGCCGCGCACGACCACGGTACCGACGACGCCGACAACCGCGTCCGCGCCGATCGGTAGCCCCGCGACCCAGCCGTGGGTCGGAGCGCCCGCGGTGCTGCCCACGTCCCCGGCGACGCTTCCGGTGACCCTGCCGCAAGCACCCGCACCCAGTATCACTCCGGGACCGACGAGCGGTGGGGGCGGTCCCGGCGCAACGCTGCCGATGACCACCACGACGATCCCCACCACAACGGTCGGCGTGCATGTGTACCGCTCACCCGGTGGAAGTGTGACCGTCCGGTTCGCGCACGGTTTCCTCAGTCTGCGGCAGGTCTCCCCCGCGGCGGGTTACCGCTGGTACATGGGCTACGAGGACCTGTACCACGTCGACGTGCGGTTCACGAGGTACTGGCAGGTCAGGTATCGCCTCGTCCTCGCGGTCGTCGACCACGGCCGGGCGGTTCGCGCCACCGTGATCCCGCTCAACCAAGGCGACGGCTCCGGGAGCCATGCCAGCTCGACCGGCTCGGCAGAGCGCGCCCGGATGAGCAAGATCGACCCCTGATCACCGCGGAGTCCGGCTGCGTGACCGATTCGGCAGACGGTCTGACCGATCGGCGTCCGGGCCAGCTTCCGGGCGGGTCGCGGCCACGCGCGGGGCGATCCCGGAGACGGGATTTTCGGGCTCGCCAAACCGCGAGCGCCGCTGCGGAGTGTTACCTCCGATCGTCCCGCTCGACTCGAAGCGGGACAGGACGCGATCGCAGGAGTCGGGGTCTCGGATGCGAGGGTCCATTGGGATGACCGTGCCGGCTGCATTCGCCTTCGCCGCGATGCACCGACACGACGACAGCGGTTCCCCCCGCGACCAAGGCTCGGTGCCGGGTCGCGCTTGATCGGGAGCTTGCCGGTCGGCCGGGTGCACCATCCACCCGCCCAGCCTCCGACCGGCCGGCAAGCCCTGAAGTCCCTACCGCGGCAGGCGCCAGGTGCGCCCGCTAAGGTCGGCCCGTCGTCGTCCGTAGGAGGTTGATCGTGAAGAAGGTTCTCCTGCTGCTCGTGCTCGTTGCGCTCGGTGCGGTCATCGCCAAGAAGGTGCGCGCAGCCTGAGCACTCGTATCTGACCGACCGTGTGTGGGGAGCGCAGGACGCTCCTCGCACTCGTTTTTTCGTTGCCGGTTCTGTGCTGTCGGTGTTCTGCTCTCGCCGGGGGCGGGCGGGGCTCAGGCGGGCTTTCTGCGGAGCCAGACGTACACACCGATCGCGGTGCCGGCGGCGATCGCGGCGCCGCCCGCGGCCAGAGTCGGCCCGCGCGGCGGGACCGGAACGCGATCGCGGAGCCGTACCGGACGCTGGAAGTAGAGCACCTCCCACTCGCGCTGGCGCGCGATTCGGGCCAACTCGCGATCCGGGTTCACCGCAATGGGATTCCCGACGAGATCGAGCATGGGGAGATCCGTGATCGAGTCGGAGTACGCGTACGACGAAGCGAGATCGAGGCCCTCCGCCACCGCCATCTCGCGGATCGCTTCGGCCTTGTGTGCCGCGTAGGCGTAGAAGTCGAGCTCGCCGGTATAGCGACCGCGTTCGTCCAGCCGGGCGCGTGTGGCGATGATGTCGTCGACCCCGAGATACTCGGCGATCGGCTCGACCGTCTCCGACGGTGACGAAGAAACGATCACCGTCTTACGTCCGGCTTTGCGATGTTCGTCGATGAGATCGAGTGCCTCGGCGTAGATGATCGGCGTCAAGACGACGTCGAGCGTCTCACGCACCAACTCTTTGACGTGTTGTTGGTCCCAGCCCTTCGTGAGTGCGAGCATCGCCTCCCGCATTCGCTCCATCTTGTTGTCGTCCGCGCCGACGAGCAGATAGACGACCTGCGCATACAAGCCGCGGACGATCGTTCGCTTCGAGATGAGGCCGTCGCGATAGAAGGTCCCGCCGAGCGCCATCACCGAGCTTGTCGCGATCACGGTCTTGTCGAGGTCGAAGAACGCGGCCTCCATGAGTGCGAAGCCTACGTTCTCGGACGCTTTGCACCCTTGACGTCCCCGCGGCGCGCGCCTTAGCGTGCCGACGGCTTCTCCCTTGTCTTCCCCGTCGTGTTGTCGCGCGCCGCGATCACCAGTGCGGCCCGCACCGACGCCGGGAGGATCCCATGCTCGTCTGCTTCTGGTCGCCCAAGGGTGGTTCCGGTACCTCGGTCGTCGCGGCGGCGGCCGCGCTCGTCCTCGCACGGCAGACCGACGCCCGAATCGTCGATTTCGCCGGTGACCAACCCGCGGTGCTCGGCCTCGCGCACGATCCGGCAACGGGTGTCGTCGATTGGATGCGTGCGGGCCCGAGTGCCCCTGCCGACGCCCTCGAGCATCTCGCGCTGGTGGCCGCCCCGCGCCTCACGCTCCTCCCGGCCGGCCAGCTCCGCGGCGAACCGCCCACGCCGGAAGCCGGCGCGGCGCTCGCCGTCGCGCTCGAAGTCGATCCCCGTCCGGCTGCATGCGATCTCGGTCGTCTCGACGCGCCCGGCACACACGCGTTCGCGGAGGTGTCGGGCATCGGGATCGTCGTCGTACGCGGCTGCTACCTCGGTCTTCGCCGGGCCGTGCGACATCCCGCGATCGGCGACGCCGTGGGCGCCGTACTCATCGACGAACACGGCCGTTCGCTGGCGCGCCCCGATATCGAAGACGTGCTCGGTGTGCCGGTGCTGGCCACGATCCCGGCCCGAACGTCGATCGCGAGGGCGGTCGACGCAGGAGTGTTGCCGACCCGGCTCCCCGATTCGCTCGCGCGCCCCCTCCATCATGCGCTGCTCCAGGTCGGCTGCTTCGACGACGAGCAGGCGGCATGAGCCGAGCACTCCGGGAGAAGTCCGCGCACGACCCGACGTTGCGAGAGACGCTGCAGCGCCGGTTGCTCGCGGCGCCGTTCGACCCTGCGCTGCTCGAACGGTCCGAGCTCCGCGCCCGGCTCGCGCGCATGCTCCGCGAGGAGGCGCCGTTGATGGCTTCGGCGTCCGCCGACGTCGTTCTCGACGAGCTCGTCGACAACGTCGGCGGTTTGGGTCCGCTCGAGCCGTTGCTTGCCGATCCCTCGATCACCGAGATCATGGTGAACGGTTCCGACTGCGTATTCATCGAACGTGGCGGCCGTGTGTTGCCCATCGTGTGCAACATCGATGCCGCCACCATCGTCCGGGTGGTCGAGCGGGTTATTGCGCCCCTCGGGCTGCGACTCGACCGCGCGTCACCGATCGTCGACGCGCGTCTGGCCGACGGGTCACGCCTCCACGCTGTTCTCCCACCCCTCGCCCCCGACGGACCTTGTGTGTCCATACGTCGATTCGGTGCCCGCTCGGTGCCGCTGTCGGCCTTCGGAGTCGAGACCGACGCGGCCACCTTGCTCGACGTGCTGGTTCGAGCCGGGTGGAACCTCGTGGTCTCCGGCGCGACGAGCTCGGGCAAGACGACATGCTGCAATGCGTTGGCGCGTGCGATCGATCCGTCCGAGCGCATCGTGACGATCGAGGAGACCGCGGAGCTCCGTCTCGAACAACCCCACGTCGTGCGGCTCGAGGCCCGCCCCCCGAACGCGGAGGGCACCGGCGCCGTGAGCGTGCGCGAGCTCGTGCGCAGCGCGCTGCGGATGCGCCCCGACCGGATCCTTGTCGGCGAGGTGCGCGGCGCGGAAGCCCTCGACATGCTGCAGGCCTGCAACACGGGTCACGACGGATCACTGTCGACGGTTCACGCCAACAGCCCCGACGACGCATTGGCGAGAATCGAGACGCTTGCGCTCGGTGCCGACGTCCCGCTGCCCTTGCCGGCGGTTCGACGCCAACTCATGTCGGCGGTCGACGCGATCGTGCAGGTGCGGCGAGGTCGCGACGGGCGCCGGGTCGTGGTCGAGGTGTCCGAGCTCGAACCGGTTCGCGGTGCCCGCACCCGCCGACTCTTGGCTCGCGTCGAAGATCGCCTCGTCGTTGCCGCGTCACCGCGTCGGCCGGCGCGTCGCCCCGAGGTCGACCTCGCCCGGGAGTGGGCCGCGTGCGTGTCCTGATCTTCGGTGCCGGCGGATCCGCGCTCGCGTGGTTCTTCGCGACCGCGGCGCGCCGCTATGCAGTTGCGGATCGGTTGAACGCAGGTCGCAAGCCACCCCCGCGGCGGATGCCGGCCTGGTTGACCGCCCGGATCGACCGCAGCCTCGACGCGGCCGCGATCGACGTGCCCGCCTCGCGCGCGCTGTCGACGTGGATGTGGGCGGTCGTCGTCGCGGGGGTGATCGGCACTGCGGCGGGTGGTCCGGAGATCGCGCTCGGCTTCGCGTCGATGGTCGCGGTGGGCATCCCGCTTGTCGTCGTCTCCATGCGCGAGCGCCGGGCACGCCAGATCGCCGTCGCCGTCCCCGAGACGCTGGAGTACGTCGCCTCCGAGCTGCGGTCCGGCGGCACCGTCGCCACCGCGATCGGCTCTGTGGCGCGCGGCGACGGTCCGATCGCAGTCGACATGACGCGGGTCGAGGCGAGGATGCGTCTCGGGGCGTCGATGGAGGACGCACTGCGCGCGTGGTCGGCGGAACGCGAGGTCCCGGGCGTGGACGCCTCCGCGGGCGCGCTCGTGATGTGCGCCGCGGTCGGGGGCCGCTCCGCCGATGCGCTCGAGGGCCTCGCGACGTCGCTGCGTGATCGGCTGGCGGTCGCGGCGGAGGCGCGCGCGCTCTCGTCGCAGGCGCGGATGTCGGCGATCGTCGTCGGTGGCGCGCCCGTTGCATACATCGCGTGGTCGGCGATGATCGATCCACACTCCTTGCACGTGCTGGTGGTGACGTTGTTCGGTCGGGCGTGCCTGGGCGTTGGACTGTCGCTCGAGGGCGTGGGCTTCTTGTGGATGCGCGCCATCGTGCGCCGCGGGAGCGCCGGATGATCACCGCCCTGTCGATCGCGTGGGCCCTGCTCGTTGCGCTCCCGTTCGTCGGACTCATCCGACGCGTCGCAGCGGCCGAGCGCGCACTCGAGTTGTCACCGTCGAGAGCTCGTCGCCGACGCGCGGCGGCCATGCTGCGGCGCGCCCGCGGGCGCGTGGTCCGGAACGCGCCGTTGCGTACGATCGATCGAGTTCTCCGTTCGCCGATGCGATCGCGGTCCCGGCGACGACTCGACGACGAAATGGCCCGCCAGGTCGCGGTCGCGGTCGACCTCGTCGGTCTCGGGGTAGCCGCCGGCTACACGCCGTACCTCGCGGTGGAACTTGGTGCGCAGTGGTCGCCGCCTCTGGTCGGGCGCGAGTTCGCGGCAGCGGTACGCGCGTGCGCGCTCGGTCGATCCTTCGACGACGCGCTGCGCGAGCTCGGTCGCCGCACGCCCGCGGCGCGAGCCTTCACCGATGCGCTGCGGACGAGCGCGCGGCTGGGCTCGCCGGCAGCTCCCGCGCTCACCCGGCTGGCGTCCGAGCTGCGCGCCGATCTCCGGCGTCGGGCCGAAGCGAGGGCGCGCACCGTGCCCGTGCGGCTCTGCTTCCCGCTCGTGGGCTGCATCCTGCCCGCCTTTGCGCTGCTCACGGTCGTCCCGGCGGTCGTTGCCGGGATCGTCCGCTGAGCCGCCGCGCTTCCCCGGTTCCGCACGTGTCTGCGTGCATCTTCGACCCAGGAGGTCGTTCGTGTTGCAATTGCTGTCCAACACTTTGCTCTCGATGTTGCGGCGGGTTGATCGCTCCGAATCGGGACAAAGCACCGCTGAGTACGCGATGGTGATGATCGCCGCCGCGGCCGTGGCCGGGCTGGTCCTTGCCTGGGCGAAGCACACGAACCTCATTGGCGGGCTGTTCGACGCCGTGATCCACAGCCTGATTCATCTGTGATGCGTCTGCCCTTGGCGAGTGGTCGGAACGCGCGTTCACGCGCGCGTTCCGACCGGGGCCGCGGCGGCCGGGGCCGGGCGCGGCGCGCCGATGGTCAGGCGACGGTCGAGTTCGCGCTCTTGTTGCCCCTGCTGTTCGGGATGCTCGTCCTGCTCATCCAGCTCGCCCTCGTCGCCCGCGACGAGATCCTTGTCGTGCATGCCGCGCGCGACGCGGCGAGGGAGGCCACGCTGACCAGCGAGCCCGATCGCATCGTGGCCGCGGCCCGTCGCACGCTCGAGGGGTCGAACGTACGGATCGTGCGTCGGGGCGTGGTGGGCGATCCGGTCGAGATCGGCCTGACCTACGTCTCGCGCACCGATCTTCCTCTGGTGGGCCCGCTCCTGCCCGACATCACGCTGCACGCGACCGCGGTCATGCGGGTCGAGCGGCCGTGAGAGCGAACTGCGACGCGCGCGGAAACGTGAGTGTTCTCGTGGCCGCGATCATCGCGGTCGCGATGCTGCTGTGCACTGCGTTCATGCGCCTCGGCGGAGCCGCAGTGGACAAGTCGCGCGCGAATACCGCCGCCGATGCGGCCGCGCTCGCCGGCGCCGACCGCCTGGCCCTCGGTCGCACCGCGAGCGAGGCGTGCTCGATCGCGCGCAGCACGGCCTTGGCGAACGGTGCGCGCTTGCTCGTGTGCTCGAGCGATCCGTCGGCGATACAGGTGACCGTCGCCGTCGCCGGTGCGCGCAGCCGGGCGCGCGCGGAGTTCGATCCTTCGCGAATACCCGGAACGGGGTGAAGGCGTCGAAGCCGGGCGCGGGACCCGCGACGAATGTGATCTCACGAATCGCGCGTGTTGGGCACCAACCACACGAATCACATCGGTGATTTACGCCACGTCCTGCTCGTTGAGCACATCTTCCGCTCAAGGGCTCGCGAACGAGGGCCGATCTCAGCTCCGATGCCCGGTATGGAGGCCGAGCACGACCCAAGGATTGCAACCATGTCCATGAAGAAGTTCATCGCAGCTACGGCGGCAGCTGCACTCTTCGCTGCAGTCAGCGTGGGGACGGCCTCCGCTGACGATCACAGCAACGACAGCACGCCGGGATTCACGATCAACGCGGGCACCGGTCCTCGTTTCGACACGGCCGTTGCCGGCGGAACCGTCTACCCGACGGTCGGCAACTTCAACGACGTGACCATGAACGGCAGCCCGCAGCTCACCAGCGCCTCGATCGCTCCGTTCACGGTGATCGACGACTCTGGTACGGGTGCCGGCTGGCACGTCACCCTGCTCCTCCCGAACTTCACCGACGGTGCGCCCGGTGACGTGGTCACGGCGACGGGCGCTCAGATGAACGCCCCGGTCGTCGCAGCCGGTAATGCCGACTCGGCGATGGGCGGTGTGTGGTCGAACGATCAGAGCGACTTCACGACGGCAAAGACCATCGTCGACGCCGACCCGGCTGACCTGACTCACAACGGTGGTGCACCGGTCGGGCCCGACGGTGCCACGACCGTGGCCGGGATGGGGACCTACCTCGTGTCGCCCCAGATCCTGAAGCTGGTCGTACCGGCCAACGCGGTCGCGGGTGCGTACACCACGACGGCAACGATTGCCATCGTAAACGTCCCCTGATTGCCGATTGAGGTGTGGCTAGGAAGCGCCGGCTCGGGCAACATGCCCGAACCGGCGCCTCCGCCTATCCGAAAGGCAATACCGGGGAGGCATTCGAGATGCGTGCTCGTCGTGCGGTCGTCTTCGTGGCGGCCGCCTTCATCGCGTCGGCAGGGTTGACGGCACCGGCGGGCGCCGGGAAGTTCGGCGACGTCGTCGCCGCGACCATGCCGCCCGGCTCCCAGGCCTCTCCCGGCCACTTCTACCTCTTGAACGCGGGAGCGGGTGCCACGATCACCCAGAAGATCCGCGTCAGCAACCCGAACGACCACGCCGTCACCGTGGTCGTCGAGCCGGTCGACGCCACGACCGGGGACGAGACCGGCGTGCAGCTCGGGCGACCGGGCAGCGCAAAGGCGCTCATTTCGCGCTGGATCGTCGTCTCCTCGCCCCAGGTCACGCTCGCGCCGAACGAAGGTCGCGACATCCCGTTCACGGTGCAGGTTCCGACCGGTACCAAGCCGGGCCAGTACCTCGCCGGCGTGAGCGCTTCGGTGCCGCTGTCCGCCTCGGCACCGCAGACGCCGCCGCCGGGGCAGGCCGGCTTCTCGGTAGACATTCGTTTCCAACGTGCCATTGCGGTCGAGATCGACGTTCCCGGTCCGCGGGCCCCGCAACTCAAAGTGAACGAGGCCGAGCCGCTCGCCACGCCCGGTGGCGTGGAGCTGGGCGTGCACATCGCGAACACAGGCAACGCGTTTGCACGCGGGTCGGGTGTCA